>JAGCNK010000223.1 GCA_017645985.1 Bacteroidales bacterium
AGGATGCGCCGTTCTGGCATACGAGTTTTTCGACATTGACATGCAAGAGGCAGCGCACGGACGCGCTCCCGCACTCGCAACAGGTATCAAACGCGTTTACCCCAAAAAATACGTGTTCACCTACCAAGGCGACGGCGACCTCGCAGCCATCGGAACAGCCGAGACAATGCACTCTTGCAACCGTGGCGAAAACATCCTCATCATCTTTGTCAACAACGGTATCTACGGTATGACAGGCGGACAGATGGCTCCCACCACCCTCGAAGGCGCAAAGACAGCCACATGTCCCTACGGCCGCGACGTTACCACAATGGGCTACCCGATCCGCATCACCGAATTAGTAGCGCAGTTGCCCGGCGTAAGGTTTGTAACCCGTCAGAGCGTTCACACACCCGCCGCAGTACGCAAAGCCAAAGCCGCTATCAAAAAGGCATTCCAATACCAGAGCGAAGGCAAACAAGGCACATGCTTTATCGAGATAGTATCTAACTGCAACAGCGGTTGGAAAATGACTCCCTCGCAAGCCAACAAGTGGATGGAAGAAAACACCTTTAAATATTACGTGCCCGGCGACATCAAGGACGATTACAAACTTCTCCGCGAGGTAACCAACTTTAATAAAGAAAACTAAGCACTTACCACAATGACAAACGAAGAAATAATAATAGCAGGATTCGGCGGACAGGGTGTTCTCTCCATGGGCAAGATACTCGCATACAGCGGTATAATGCAGAATTTGGAAGTAAGTTGGATGCCCTCTTACGGACCCGAGATGCGCGGCGGAACAGCCAACGTTACCGTAATACTCAGCGACGAGCGCATTTCGTCGCCCATCCTCAGCGCATACGACACCGCCATAATACTCAACCAGCAGAGCCTCGACAAGTTTGAAAGCACAATCAAACCCGGAGGCACACTCATCTACGACGACAACGGTATCTCAGTACCGCCCACCCGCAAAGATATCAACATCTACCTTGTGCAGGCGGCCAAAGCAGCGTCGGAGAAGAATATGAGCAAGATATTCAATATGATAGTTCTCGGCGGATACCTCAAGGTAAACCCGATAGTTTCGCTCGAAAACGTGGAGGCAGGACTCAAGAAATCACTTCCCGAACGTCACCACAAACTCATCCCCGCCAATATCGAGGGATTGAAACTCGGCGCCGAACTCATCCAGAAGATCAACTAACCCATATCCATAGCAACAAAAACACTCCCGATGGCAATAATGCTGTCGGGAATGTTTTATTTATAAAAACTAATATAATCACAAAATCACACCTCTAATGAAAAAAATACTAACATTCAGTTTACTTGCTTGTCTTGCAGCATCATTCGTATTCACCAGCTGCAAAAAAGACGACGACAACACTCCTTCGGAAAAAAACAAGAAAAAGATAACCAAGATTGTTACAAAGTCATCTGACAAGATTTCAACCTATTATTACAACTCCGAAGGACAAACAATTTCTGGCACAGAAGAATATGTCGGCTATTCTACTGTTTGGAATTATTCTTATTCTTACTCCGATGATAAAATAACAATTACAAGTAGTAATAACATAGACAATTATGAAAACGAAAATAATTATAAAATAGAAAACGGGAAAGTAGTATCCAATTATAATGATTATTTCTACTCATACTCCCCTGATGGATTTCTCATAGAAGTAAAATCATTGAAAGATGAGAATAACTACTATTTTTCACTCGATTATAAATTTACTATAAGCGACAACAATTACACTACATTCGACAATTATTATATACAAGAATACAAAGGAATAACATATTCTGATGATATACCATCTTCGAATTTTGTCCACAAACAGACAAGCTCTAACAAGAAAACGATTTCATATAGCACCACTGAAAATAATTTCAATGTTGATCTTACAAATTACCTATTATTCGGTTTTCCGATAACGTTTGGCAACCGGTGTAAAAACCTTCCGAGTGCAATAACTCACAAAAGCGAATTTTATGACGGTTCTGTGTACGACAACCCCGAAATTCAGGAACAACCTATGGTAGCAAATGACGAAACTTATAAAGAATACGTCTATACATTTGAAGGCGATTATCCAACCAAAATAACAGAAATAATTAAAGAAGAAGGACTTCCCGATGAAACAGTAGCGGAAACATTCATTTATTACGAAGAATAACCTTCATATTCAAGAATAATTAATACTAGTAAAGGCGTTGTACTTGGTATAGTACAACGCCTTTATTTGTCATTTTATCATCCCCAAAAAAAATTGCAATCTCCAGATGACAATTATACCCAAAAATTGCAATCTCCAGATGACAATTCTACCAAAACTTATTCCCTTCCTCGCTGTATTCAAAGCCGGCGGCGGCGAGGGTGGCTGTCAGGGCAGATTTGTCTAAATCCATATCATCGCACATAGCGTCGAGCGAAGGGTACTCGTCGCGAAGTTTCATATTTACAAAACTCAGCAGCATAGCAGGGTCTTGCGGAAGTGAATTGTTGCTCATTTTTTATATAATATATAAGGTGTATCGGGACGCAAAGAAAATAAAAATTTCTATCTTTACCGCCAGAAAACAACATAATAATAACAGACATGCCAAACATTGTAATCCTCGACTCAGCCACACTCGGCAGCGACATCGACTTCTCGCCCATCACATCGCTCGGCGAAACCACATTCTACAGCACCACACAGCCGTCGGAAACCGCCGACCGAATCCGCAACGCCGAAATCATTGTCACCAACAAGGTGTTCATCGGCAAAGAGCAAATCGACGCCGCCCCCAACCTGCGTCTTGTATGCGTGGCAGCCACAGGATACAACAACATCGACCTGAATGCCCTCACCGCCCGGGGAATAGCCGCCACCAACGTAAAAGGCTACTCCACACAGACCGTGGCACAGCTGGTTTTCGCATCCATACTCAACATCTACGGCAGCATAGAGCAATACCACGCCGACATGCGCGAAGGACAATGGCAGCAGTCGCCCACATTCACAATGCTCACCCACCCTATCGCCGACCTTGAAAACAAGACTCTCGGCATCATCGGCTACGGCAACATCGGCAGGCAAGTGGCAAAAATAGCGCAAGCGTTTGACATGAAGGCCCTTATCTGCGCGCTTCCTGGCAGGGAATATCCCAAGGACGAAAACCGTGTGGACTTTGACACGCTGCTGTCGCAGTCTGACATCATATCGCTGCACTGTCCGCTCACTCCCGACACTCAGAACCTGATTTCGGAGGCGCAGCTCAAAAAGATGAAACCCTCAGCCGTGCTCATCAACACCTCGCGCGGACCGGTGGTAAACTACGACCATCTGTATCAGGCACTTGCCAGCCGCACCATCAAAGCCGCCGCGTTCGACGTATATCCGCAAGAGCCGCCCAGCCAGCACCCGATATTCTCGCTCTCAAACGCATACATCACCCCTCACATAGCGTGGGCAAGTTTCGAGGCACGCACCCGCCTTGTGGACGGAATAGCCAAAAACATCAGGGTATACCTCGACGGAAAAATAGACACAATCAGGCTTTAATTCACACCCTGTTGACAACGCAAATATCTGCTGTAAAATAAGTTGCGATACATTATCCACAACTTATCCACACCCTGTGTGGATAAATTTGTGGCAAAAAGTGGCAAAAAGTGGCTGCAAATGGTTGCATATTTCAAAAAAACACCATAATTTTGAATTGTTAAAAAACTACAAAAAATGATGACGGTTTTTACAGGAGATTTTGACGTAAAGCTCGATGCCAAAGGACGTTTCTTGTTTCCCTCCTCGCTGCTGCAGCAGATGGAAGAGAGCAACGGAGCTGCCTTTGTTGTCAAAAAAGACATTTACGAACCCTGTCTCACCGTCTACACCACACAAGAGTGGCAGCGTCAGGTAGAAACCATCAGAAAAAATCTCAACCCGTTTAACCGCGAGCACAACATATTCTTACGCGAATTTTTCAAAGACACAGCCGAATGCGCATTAGACTCAAGCAACAGAATGGTGATTCCAAAGCGTCTGGTGCAGGCTGTCAACCTCAAAAGCGACATCTGCGTTATCGGTCTCGACACCAAAATTGAAATCTGGGACAAGGAGCAGTACGAAAAAAGTCATCCATCTTCTGAGAATTTCGCAGAATTAGCAGAAAAAATTCTTGGAAACTTAGGAAATTTATAAATATTATTTACATTTGCAATATTTTAACGAACAATTAACTAGGAATGGAACAGAAATATCACATACCGGTAATGTTGCACGAGTGCATCGACGGACTTAACATCAAGCCCGACGGCGTGTATGTGGACGTCACTTTCGGAGGTGGCGGTCATTCCAGAGCCATTCTCGAAAAGCTTTCGCCAAAAGGAAGGCTGATTGCGTTCGACCAGGACGCCGACGCCGCCAAAAACCTGCCCGACGACAAGCGTATCACACTGTATCAGACCAACTTTAAATATTTTGCCAACTTCCTTATGCTCGAAGGCGTCAAGGCCGACGGCATAATAGCAGACCTCGGCGTGTCGAGCCACCATTTCGACGACGAAAAGCGCGGTTTCTCGTTCCGCTTTGAAAACGCTCCGCTCGACATGCGCATGAACCAGAAGTCGGACTTCACCGCTTCGGCACTGCTGTCGACTTACTCGCCCGAGCAGCTCAAAAACGTGTTTGCCGAATATGGCGAGATCAAAAACGCCTGGAAACTGGCGCAAAACATCTGCGCATACCGCTCCAGCCACGCCATCAATACCACCGCCGACCTGATTGCCGCCGCCGGCAGCTGCATTCCCGCTCACAGCGAGAACAAATATCTCGCAACTGTGTTTCAGGCGCTCCGCATCGAGGTCAACGGCGAAATCGACGTTCTCGAAGAGTTCCTATTGTCAACACCCGACGTGGTAAACGACGGAGGACGCCTTGTAATAATGACATACCACTCGCTCGAAGACCGTCCCGTAAAGAACTTTATCAAAGCGGGCAACCTCCAGGGCATCGAACAGAAAGACGTATACGGAAACATCATCGCGCCCTTCGCCGCTGTCAACCGCAAGGTGATTACTCCCACCGACGAAGAACTTACTCTACACCCACGCTCGCGCAGCGCTTAACTCCGCATAGCACACCGAAACGTACTTACTACTCATTAAATCAATACGGTTATGACAAACGACGTACTATTAGACACCGATGACTTCGACGATGATTTCTTCAATGAGATAGGCAAGCAGCAGTCCGAACCCGACGAGCAGGAGCATCTCAACGAGGCATACGACCGTGTGTCGAGCAACGGAGCAATGCCAGACCCGGCGGCTTACGGCTTTGGCGAGACCGGACGCGAACTCGACGACCCGTTTTCTAACCACGAGATGTCAGACTTCGGCACCGAGTCGCAAGGCGGATACGATTCTGAGTTCGGAGGCGCGTACAACTCTTCAGAATACGAAGGCGGTGCAGAAAACGACGACGACCTGTACGGCGGCAACGAAGACGAAGACGACAAGGACCTCACGCTGATTCAGCTGCTCAACAGCAAGCACGTGCCAGCCAAAAGGCTTCTTCAAAAAATAGTAAAACCGATGTTGTTCATAGTAGTAATGAGCATCATCGTCACCACATACAACCGCATTGTAGAAACCGACCTATCCACCATTTCGCGGCTCACCAAGCAGGTGGAGAACATCAAAGGCGAGTCGATAATCCTCACCAACGAGCTTGCTCGATTCTGCAAAGAGAGCGAGGTGGCAGAGAGGGTAGAGTCGCAGGCTCTCGGCATTCACGTGCGCAAAGAGCCGTCGCAATACTTTGTGGCAACCAAATACAACCGTCCCGACTCGCTCCTAAACGAGCAGGCACTGTTCGACAGGCACAGAAAGCAACTACAGAAAAAACAACAGATAAATACCGCTCAGTAAAACTACTATCAATATGGAACAAGGAAACGAAATAAGGAAGAACATTATCTACAAGATGGTATTTGTCTACATATTCATTTTGGCTGTTGTAGTGCTTATCATCGGACAGATAATATATCTTCAATCAATCCCCGCCGACGAATGGGCCGACAAGCTCAAGACCGAGCGCACCGAAATCAAGTACACCAAGCGAGGCGACATTCTCTCCTCCGACGGATACTATCTGGCTGCATCGGTACCTGTATGCTCTGCGTTCTGGGATCTCAAAGTTGTAAAGAAGGACACTTTCTACAAGTACATCGACACTCTCGCCGCATGTATGAGCGACTATTTCAAAGACCAGCCCAAGGAGTACTACAAGGAGGCGTTCACCAACGCACAGAAGGCGGGAAAAAGATATTTTAAAATCAAGACTGGTCTCACCACTCAGCAGCTCAACCACATAAGCCGTTTTCCGATTTTCCGCATGGCTAAAAACAAGTCGGGATTTATCCGCGAAACCGACTACAAGCGCAAGGTAATCGACAATCTGATGGCACGCCGCACCATAGGCGGTCCCGACACCAACGGCGTATTCACCATAGGCATCGAGGGTGCTTACAACGACATTCTCAAAGGAAACAAATATGTGCAGCTGTCGCACAAGCTGTCGAGCGGCGACTTTGTGCCTTACGATATGTGGGAAGAGGAGGACAAGGTGCCTGGCTACGACGTGGTAAGCTCCATCAACCTCAATATGCAGGATATGACCGAAAAGAGCCTGCTCAAGCAGTTGCAGAAATTTCAGGCTCGTGCTGGCACGGCTGTGGTTATGGAGGTGAAAACTGGCAAGATACGTGCTATGATCAACCTCTTGCGCGACTCAGCCACAGGCAGATACGCCGAAACACGAATACTTGCTGTGGCTCATCCCACCGAACCCGGCTCCACGTTTAAACTGGCGTCGATGATTGCCATCCTTGAATCAGGCGCTTACGACATCAACGACACCATCGACACCGGCAACGGCACGCTGGTAGTTTCTGAGCGTTTCCCCATGAGCGACGACCACAAGGACGGACTTGGCAAGCTCACGGTCAAGGAGGTTTTCTCGCACTCCTCCAACGTGGGATTCGGCATTATGGCTATCAACGCATTCGACAACACCAACAATGTGTACGTAGACCCCAGGCTCAACAACCGTAAGAAGAACCGTTCGATCAACTACTTCTACGACCTTCTCTACAATATGAAGCTCAACGAGCCTACCGGCATCAAAATCAAAGGCGAGCCTCGTCCCGGCATCTATTACCCTGACCGCAACTCTAAGTTCTCCGTTACCACATTGCCGCAGAACGCCATCGGCTACGAGCTCAAAGTTACTCCTTTGCAGACTCTTACGCTTTACAACGCAGTGGCCAACAACGGCGTGATGGTTCGTCCGCAGACCATAGAGTCGGTTAAGCTCTACGGCGAGACTATTCAGGACTTTGAAACAGAGATTATCAATCCTTCAATCTGCAGCGAATCCACACTCAAAAAGGTTCAGGAGATGCTTGTAAGCGTGGTTGAGGACGGCACTGCGCAAAACATCCGTTCCGACAAGTACCAAATCGCAGGCAAAACCGGCACGGCGCAGATTTTCAAAGGAAAGGTAAAAACTGGCAAGCACCAGGCATCGTTTGCAGGATATTTCCCCGCCGACAATCCCAAATATTCGTGCATAGTGGTAATCTACGCACCCGAGGGCAACATCTACGGCAACCGTGTGGCAGCTCCTGTTTTCAAGGAGATTGCCGACAAGATATACACCTCCGACTACGACATGCAACGCAAGGAGTTCAACCTTGCCAAGCTTGAGGACACACGCTCAGTGCCGTTCACACGCATAGGCAACCGCGCAGTGGTAGACCGCATACTCTCAAGGCTTCACGTGGAGGTGATTACCGAAGAGCAGTCTAACACCACCTGGGTGCAGACTCGTCCCACCGAAGACCACAAGAAACTATATGTCGACAGCTACACTCCCATCCACGGAACAATTCCCAACGTCAAGGGAATGGGTCTCAAAGACGCGCTCTACGTTCTGCGCAGTCTCGACATCGCTGTCAAGGTTGTCGGTCACGGAGTAGTAAAGAAACAGAGCATTCCGCCCGACACGCAGATCAAAAAGGGAATGAGTATAACAATAGAATTAGGATAACCTTTAAAACTGAATATTATGCAACTACAACAACTGATATCACGCATCAAGATACAGCAATCGCAGGGCAACCTCGCCACCGAAATCACAGGCATCACCTCTGACTCGCGACAGGCGGCACCCGGCATCTGCTTCATAGCCGTTCCGGGAACCAAGACCGACGGACACGCTTACATAGCCGACACCATCAGCAAGGGCGTTTCGGCAGTAGTTTGTATGCATATGCCCGACAACGCTCCCG
Organism: Bacteroidales bacterium; assembly: GCA_017645985.1. Classification (GTDB taxonomy): domain Bacteria; phylum Bacteroidota; class Bacteroidia; order Bacteroidales; family UBA3824; genus UBA3824. The sequence goes on from JAGCNK010000223.1 coordinate 8,335, forward strand.
ACAATGTGGCTTTCGTTGTAGTTGACGACACCGCCGACGCCATTGGCAAGATTGCCTCGGCTTTCTACGGCTTCCCCTCCGAGCATCTAACTCTCGCAGGCGTAACCGGCACCAACGGCAAAACCACCACCGCCACACTTTTATATAATATGTTCCGTCAGATGGGACACAAGGCGGGACTTCTTTCCACCGTTGAAAACCGAATCGACGACAAGGTGTACCCTGCCGTGCAAACCACTCCCGACCC
>JAGCNK010000224.1 GCA_017645985.1 Bacteroidales bacterium
GCTCGAACAGCGTGTCTTTAAATCCGGCGGCAAGCGCGAGATACTTGTAGCATTTGTTTCGTTCCATACTAACGCCCTTACCCTTGCGGGTGAGGAAGTAACTCTGCATTTTGGGCTCGTCGCCGCTAATAATGGCTGATGGTTGAATATTGTATGCTTGTGCAACGTTGCAAATAAAACTCATAGGAATATCAGATTCGCCACTTTCAAACTTGGCAATCTGCTCCGGCGGAATGCCGGTTTTGGACGATACGTCCTCGAGCGAGAGTTCTAACACCTCGCGCAAACCAGTGAGCCTTTCGGCTATGGCCTTGATTTGTTCGTTTAGTATCATAATAAAACTATTTAAATGAATTACGCCGCAAAGATACTAACAATTGAGATTTGTTAGCACACTTGCGGCATAATAGTTTATCAATAAGGGTGATTTACGATCTGTCAATCATCTCAGAACACTTGCTTTTTTGAAAAAACATTTGTAACTTGCAACCGACAATTAACTCATATTTAATCATTAAACATTGTAATATTATGAATAGAAATCTATTTAACTTTACAAAATGTAAAATAGGGGGGGGTAAAATATCAATTTTAATACTACTCTCACTATTTGTCTTTGCCCAAGGCGTGTATGCTCAAAACGACCCGATAGATGTGAGCGGTATTCCATACGACCAGACTCAGAACGAGGCTCTGAAAGGAACAGTTAAGAATCTCAACTCTCAAGGCACTTACGACGAGTATGACATCTCGGATCTTGATGTCTCTGGTTATTATCCAGCATCGGTTGGAACACAAGAAATCAAAATCAAGTACGGCGATAAAGAGGCTACCGCAACAATCAATGTAGTTGAGAATGAGAAAAAATTTTATGGACTATACGATGCGGCAGCTGGTATAATCCGGTTCGGGTTCGGCACAGTACCCCAAGGAGCGGTTGAAATAAAACATTTTGATTGTAATATGTCATCATCACTCTTGGACAAACTAGTTCCTGATGCAAACATTATTCTTAATAAGGTGATTTTCGAGCAGTCAGTTGAAGATTTCAGACCTACGGATATGCATTGTTGGTTTTTTGGCAGATTAGCATCAAATGTCAGAGAGATAGATGGTATGAATTACCTTCACACCGAATATGTTAACGATATGACCCGTATGTTTGAATGGCATTATAGCACTGTTGGTGTCAAAACTCTGGATTTGAGCAGTTTTAACACAAAGAATGTTCGGAGTATGATCCAAATGTTTTATGGTTCGGGTCAATATCAAACGATCTATGTTGGTGACAACTGGGTGTTAAGTGACAATGTTTTATTGGATGATATGTTTGCAAACGATCAATATGCCAATTTTTGCCTGTTTGGAGGCAAAGGAACATATATTGCCAATACAACCGGAGAACTCACAAAGGAACAGTGCAGAGAATTGGCTCGAATCGACGGCGGGACTCAAAAACCTGGACTATTTTCGCGCAAAGGCGAGGCTAAAAAAGTGACTATTAACTTTACAACTTTGCCACAGACCGAATATGTGTTGGACGAAGCATTTAATTATGATAATGGTATTCTGTCAGTAAATTTTGAAGGACAAAATCCTGTGGCTTTTGAACATTTAGCCTATGTTGGTTTTTCTGGATTTGACAATACAAAAACTGGAAAGCAAACCATAACTGCCGAGTTTCAGGGTGTTACTACCACGTATGACATAACCGTAACCGACAACAAAGCCCCATACAGCGAGTTTAACAGTAGCACAGGAATACTCACACTTTATTATTGTAAATACCGTAACGGACTAAGGCATTTCTCCAACGGATTATGTAAGGATGTGGAAGCTGTAAAAAAGGTGGTAATTGACCCATCGATTGCCGAATACAAACCAAAAAGTTGCAGCAGTTGGTTTTCTGGTATGAAGAATCTTATTGAGATAGAAGGTATGCAATATCTTAACGCAGAGGATGTAACAGATATGTCGTCGATGTTTTATAATTGTAGTAGTCTTACGTCGCTTGATTTAGGAAATGTTAATGCAAGTAAATTAAAGACAATTCCTAACATCTTTAATTATTGCAATAATTTAACTACCATATATGTAACCGAGAATTGGAGTTTATCAGATGATAGTCCTATGCCAGCTGCTATATTTTGGGGATGTAATAATCTTGTAGGAGAACAAGGCACTCATTATAGTGATGACTTTGCTATGTCGCAAGCATCTTATTCCGGTTATGATTATACCCGAATTGATGGAGGCGAGTCCGCACCCGGATATTTCACTGCTCTTGCTCCAGTTTCTATTGCTATTGAGCAGAAACCCAAAACCGATTATTTAAAAGGTGAGGAGTTTTCTGCCAACGGGGGTTCACTCAACGTTATTTACAACAGCGGTCGCAAGCAATCGGTTGAACTTTCGAAAGCTACTATTACAGGTTTTGACAAAACAAAAAAAGGCGAACAATCATTGACTGTGAATTATCTTGACCTTACAACCACTCTTACGGTGTCGGTATCAGACAATTCTAATCCTTCTACACCTGTTGCCGAAATTCAGCCAACGGATGTTCGCATCTGGAGTTTTGGAAATACAATTTATGTGGAAAACGCTACCGACAACGTCTGTGTTGTAACCATCTCAGGCACTACGGTTTGTAAACGTAAAGCTTCATCATCTCGAATGGAGATTGCTATCGACAAGCCCGGCATCTATATCGTAAAGACAGGCAAAACAACGCAGAAGGTAATTGTAGAATAAAACAACAACAACTTAAATCATCAAAAAAAAACGGCAGCGCGATATGTTCGGCTGCCGTTTTTATTTGTGGTTATTCAACAAATCTTAGTTGTCGCTATGGTTGGTGCGGATATAGTCTAAAATTACATCGCAGTTGTCCATAAATTCGGTAGAACCGTTTTTGTTGATGTAGTTGGCGATGTTTTCGAGAGCGGTGTTGATCTCTTTGTTTTTAAACTCTTCCTCGTTCCAATGGCTGAGGCTGAGGCGGGGAATCCACAAGAGGGCGCAGAGCGAGTTGGCTTGAAGTTCCTTGTCGGACGATTTCGACGCCTCTTTCAAAAGTTCTTCGGCGCGGGCTTGGTAGTTGAACTCGTTGCTGCGTGTGGGAATGCCGTAGAGCGACCAAGCATCGTGTGTAAGATACCAGCAGTTGCCGTTTTGCGAACATTGCTGATACATAACTGCAAGGTTGTAAGCAAGTTCCATACGTTTTTCGCCCGAAGCGTTGTTGTATTGGGTTTCGGCAAGTTGAAGGTCTTTGGCAAATTTGAGACGTTGGTTTTCGTTGAGACGTCCGGGAATTTCGTCGCTAAACTCTTGCTGATAAGTAACTTCCTGAGCATTGTACCACGGCTCAACATTGTAGTTGCGCAGCACCATAAAGGGAGCAATGCCTTTTTTGCGCATAAAATCGATGCTAACCTTCGAGAGCCAC
>JAGCNK010000225.1 GCA_017645985.1 Bacteroidales bacterium
ACTTATTTACCAACACGATATGTCAAAAGTAATAGCCATAGCCAACCAAAAGGGCGGCGTAGGAAAGACCACAACGGCAATCAACCTCGGTGCGTCGCTTGCCGTATTAGACAAGAAAATACTCCTTATCGACGCCGATCCGCAGGCAAACGCAACTTCGGGTCTCGGTTTCGAACTCAAAAACATCGAAAAAAGCATCTACGAATGCCTTATCGATGGTCTTGAACCGTCGGAGGTTATTCTCAAAACCGGTGTGGACGGTCTCGACATCATTCCATCGCACATCGACCTCGTAGGCGCTGAAATAGAATTGCTCAACGTACAAGACCGTGAGCAAGTGATGAAAAACTTCATCGCCAAGGTAAAAGACAGTTACGACTATATTATGATCGACTGTTCGCCGTCGTTGGGATTGCTGACACTCAACGCTTTAACCGCTGCCGATAGCGTAATCGTTCCCGTTCAGTGCGAATACTTTGCGTTGGAAGGTCTCGGCAAATTGCTCAACACAATCAAACAGATCCAGCACCGTCTCAACCCCGAACTCCAAATCGAAGGATTCCTTCTCACAATGTACGACAGCCGCACACGCCTCTGCAACCAAGTGGTAGACGAAGTGCGTCAGCATTTCCAAGATATGGTATTCAAAACATTGATTCTCAGAAATGTACGTTTGAGCGAGGCTCCGAGTTACGGCAAACCTGTTATCCAATACGACGCCAACTCAAACGGCGCGGTCAACTATCTCAACCTTGCAAAAGAGATTTTGGAAAACAACAACGCCTAACCAAAGGCATATTCAAAACAATTGATAACTAACAACTTAATATAGTCTGACAAATGTCAAAACCATCAAGAGGATTAGGCAGAGGATTGGCGGGACTTATCCAAGATAACTCCACCATCACCAACACGCCCGAGGAGGTAATCAACACAGGCGACGTGGCCAATGTAGACATCAACCTTATTGAGCCCAACCCAACACAGCCGCGTACCGATTTCGACGAAGAAAAACTTCAGGAACTGAGCGAATCTATCAAGACTTTGGGTATCATTCAGCCCATAACGCTCAGAAAAACAGGCGACAAGTACCAAATTATCTCTGGTGAGCGTCGTTACCGCGCCTCTAAGATGGCGGGATTAGACAAGATTCCGGCGTACATCACCGACGTGGACGACAGCACTATGCTGCAAATGGCTCTCGTGGAAAATATCCAACGTGAAGACCTCAACCCCATCGAAGTAGCCCTCACCTACAACCGCCTTATCGACGAGTGCAAACTTACTCAAGAAGACCTCAGCACACGTCTCGGCAAGGGTAGAAGCACAATCACCAACTCGCTGCGCCTTTTGAAACTGTCGGACGAAATGCAAGCCGCTCTCAAAAACAAGATTGTTACCGTGGGACAAATTCGTCCGCTCATCAGTCTTGAAGACGCAGAGCAGCAGAAAAACCTCTTTGAGAAAGTATTAGAATACAATCTTTCGGCTCGTCAGGTAGAAGAACTTGTAAAAGATCCCGAAGGATACATCATACGCTTTGCCGACAAGCCCGCCGAGGAGGGCAACGCCGAAGAAAACACCGACGACAAGAAAGTGATGGTGAAGGCTGTACGCCCGAAACTCACCGACGAGCAGAAAAAACTCAAAAAATCGTTCACCAAGAAATTTGCCGTAAAAGTGGATTTGAAGGTCGACAGCAAAGGCACAAGCAAACTAATTTTCAACCTCAAAACCCCCGAAGACTACAACAAAATAGTAGACTTGCTCAGCAAAGTGGAAATTTAACCTCGAAATGATTAAGAGAGTCACACTTATCATATTGACCGTTTTGATGTCGCTTTCGATTGCCAACGCACAGAAAGACAGCACCAAACATCACCGCAAGCACAATGAGAAGACCGAAGTAACCGCCACCGGCGACGACAGCGAGATACGCGTGGCTACCGAAGGAAGCGACGAGTTTGTGCCCATCGATGATGCCGACCTGCTAATCGACACAGTAGGTCCCGTTACCAAGAATCCCAAACTCGCAGGATGGCTTTCGTTTGCCGTTCCGGGCTTGGGACAAATCTACAACGGACAATATTGGAAAGTGCCTCTGATATACGGCGCGGCAGGTACATTGTTTTATGTATCAAACTTTTACAACACGCGCTACAAGCAGATGGTAAACGAGGAGCATTACTATCTGCACTCCATAGGCAAAGACACCACCTGGACGGGAATCCGCCTTACAAACCTCGAAAACGAAGCCGACATTGTGTATTATATGCGCAAATACCGCCGTTACAGAGACTTATGCTATGTGGTGATGATGCTCACTTACTTTATGAACATTTTCGACGCCGTGGTAGACGCGCATCTCTACGACTTCGACATTTCTGACGACCTGTCGATGAGGATAGAGCCGTACAGTTCTATGCCGATTGTGGGTCTCACAAAACCGGCTTTTGGAATTAAGTTTTCACTAAGGTTCTGATAATTAATAACTAACTTGTTTAGAATAATATGCGAAAGATAGTCCTCACATTATCAATCATTTGCGGAATAGCCGTCGCAGCCGAGGCGCAGATAGATTCCGTATTCTACAACGGCAACAACGGTTTCGCCGAAAACGATTCAAACTCGCAGATCGACGAGCAGACCCTCGTTAGCGAAAGCATCGACAGCCTTTTTGCTCTTTACTACATCAAAAACACCATCAACTCTAAAGAGATGGCAGAAGAGGTGGCTCACGCTGGCGGACCTGTATTCTATTCAGACTCAATTTATTCCGAAGGTTTGTCGAAAATTCCCACTACCTTTCCGCTTGTTTACAATCAAGATGTAAAAAAATGGATCGAGATGTATATTCGTCGTGGCAAATACCTGATTCCCTCGCTCTTGGGACTCAGCCAGTATTATTTCCCGATGATCGAACCCGTTCTCGACCAATACAATATTCCCCTAGAACTCAAATACTTAACCATAGTAGAATCGGCACTCAACCCACGTGCAGTATCCCGCACAGGCGCAACAGGCCTCTGGCAGTTTATGTACGGCACTGGCAAGATGTACGACCTGGAAGTTACCACACTCGTTGACGAACGCCGCGACCCCGCAAAAGAGACCGTGGCAGCAGCACAGTTCTTGCGCGACCTTTACAACATCTACGGCGACTGGGCTCTCGTGATTGCAGCATACAACTGCGGACCTGGCAACGTTAACCGCGCTATCAAACGCTCGGGCGGACGCACCAACTTCTGGGAGATTTACCAATACCTTCCCAAAGAGACAAGAGGTTACGTGCCTGCGTTCATAAGTGTCAACTACATAATGACATACTACAAAGAGCACGGCTACACTCCTGTTAAAGTTGAAATGCCAAGTTTCCACGACACTGTGATGGTAACAAGCAAACTCCACTTTGGACAAGTGGAAGGCGTTCTTGGTGTTCCAATCGAACAATTACGCGAACTCAACCCTCAATACAAAAAAGACATCATCCCCGGCAACATCAAGGCTGCACCATTGCGTCTGCCCGAAGATTACGCCACAAAATTTGTTGAACAAGAAAAAGCAATTTACGCCTACAAAGATTCAGTATTCTTTGCGCCAAGCGTAAACTACGAACAGATAAGCCGTTCGGCATACGTGCCATCGTCAAGAGGTAGTTACAATTATGAACCCGAACCTTGCGACCCTTCAGTTCCCGCCGGTTCATCTAAATTGATTTACACCGTAAAATCGGGCGACACATTCGGATTTATTGCCAACTGGTACGATGTAAAACTTGCAAAACTTAAATGTTGGAACAATATTTCATCTAACAAACTCTCTATCGGACAAAAACTTACAGTATACGTTCCCACTAAGAAACTCAACACTTACAAGAACGTTGACAATATGACCTTTGCGCAAAAACAAGCTATGAGCAGCAACAACATAGTATCGCAGAGCGCATCGAACGGCAAACCCCTCGACAAAAACTACGAATACTACACCATCCGCAAAGGCGATAACCTCAGCACCATCGCATCGCGCTATCCCGGCATTTCCGACAAAGACATTATGCAAATCAACGGATTCACTGCCAACGATGTACGCCGTTTGCAAATTGGTCAAATTATAAAGATTAGGAAAAAATAGTTTATATATTTTTCGTCAATCATTGTTATTACAGGCGATTGGCTTTGTTGCCGTCGCCTTTTTTTACTAAACTAAACCGCAGTCAAAAAATGAAACCGTCATCAGTACTTGTATTCTTTATCGCAATATTGGCATCGTTATTGGCTGTTATGCTGATTTTTCCAAAAGCCGGTGTTTCAGTTACCGACGACATCTCGCTCAATTTTCCCACCTTTACCGAATGGCTGGCAGAGACCAAAAGCCGTCCCGACACAGCCAAGACCATTTTGGACAATCTGGAGATTCCCGACGACGACGAGGACGACTCCGCTTTTGCCGTGGCAAGCGCCGACACGCTGCAATTGTCCGACAGCGTGGAGATTGACCCGAAACTCAAAGAATACGTACCACGCCCGATAGCCATCGACAGCATTCATCAGCCGCTGGAACTTCCCCCGAGCGGTCTGGCTTGCCTGGAAAACATTTTCGGAGCGTTGTCTGATGCCGAACAGTTGCAGTCGCTGGTGCGTATACTCCACTATGGCGACTCGCAAATCGAAACCGACCGAATAACCGGCTATATGCGCTCAAAAATGCAGGCGCAGTTCGGCGGCTCAGGTCCTGGTTTAGTACCCGCAAAATCGCCTTACGACTACAAGTCGCCCATCCACATCGTGAACTCTGGCGAATGGAAACGCTACACGATATTCCCAAAAATCGACACCACCATCACCCACTACCGCTACGGAGTACTGGCGTCGTTCTCGATGTTCGCACCGCCGCCCGTGCCCGAAAAGCCGAAAGAGCCCGACACCACTGTGGCAATGATTGGCGACAGCCTTCTCAAAGAGATTTTCCATCCCGAACCGCCCAAGGTGAAGGAAGTGCACAAAGGCTCGATAGATTTTGAGTTTAATTCCACCACTAAAGCCAGCATAAAGAATATCAAACAGATACGTATGTTTTACGGCAACAACAAAGAGTCGTTTGCCGTAACGGTTCGCGACGGCGAGACAGTTTTGTATCAAGACAGCGTGGCACCTTCGTCGTATTATTCGATAAAAAAATGGACATTGTCGGGCGTACCTCAAAGCCTTGCGATGGATTTTTCGGGAACAGAAAGTCCAGAGATATACGCATTTGCAATGGACGGCAACAGCGGCGTGGCTTGCGACAATATTCCCTTGCGCGGATGCTCGGGCACTATCTTCACCAAGATGAACTCCGGTTTCTTGCAAAAGATGTACAACGACCTTCACGTTAAATGTGTGATACTGCAATTCGGCGGCAACACCATTCCCGTGCTAAAACCCGAAACCATAGGAAATTACGTTTCGTCGTTTATGGCTCAGGTAAGGTTGATAAAGAAAATCTGCCCCGAAATGTCGATAATAATTGTTGGTCCCGCCGATATGAGCACCAAGGTGATGGACAACTACGAGACCTACGAAGTGCTGCCCGCACTTGTAGACGCTATGCGCGAGGCGGCATTCAAGCACAACTGCGCATTCTGGGATATGTACAGCGCAATGGGCGGATGGAACTCGATGCCCGACTGGGTATTTCACGAACCGCCGCTCGCCGAAAAAGACTTCACGCATTTTTCGCCGCAGGGAGCCAACGTAATAGCAAAAATGTTTTACAACGCCCTCATAGGACGTTACAACCAATATATTTCTCGAAAAAAATAAGTAACCTTTTGTTTATCAACGTACAATGAAAACCTTATTTAAACTTTTTGCAGCCGCGTTAGTAATCAGCAACTTGAACATAAGCACATCATCGGCGCAAGATTATCCATACGATGTAAGAGTCTATCCCTTTGTAAGATACGACAAAAACAAGATACATTTTTCAAAAGATTCGTCGGGATTTGAGCCCATCTACCAAAAGTTGGACTCGATGATAATGTACGGCAAAGGCCACTTGAACATAGTTCAGTTGGGCGCGTCGCACACTCAGGCGGATGTTTTTTCAAACCAGGTCCGCTACCGTCTGCAGACATTCCATCCCGGACTGGTGGGCGCACGTGGATTCGTCTTCCCATACCGAATGACCAAATCAAACAACCCTACTAACTACACCGTTGAGTATTCGGGATTCTGGACCACCTGCCGCAACATCGAGTACAAGAAAAACGACCTTCTCGGTCTGGGCGGAGTGTCGGCCACCACGCTCAATCCCAACGCCACGCTCAAAGTGGTGATGAACCCCAAGAACCTTATCCGCTACGACCTCAACCGCGTGCTGATATTCACCGAACCCGGCACAAACCAGTTTGAGATAGTTCCCGACGTGTGTATGGGCACATACACCGTAAAGAAAGACCCTGTGAACGGCATAATAGAATACGATTTTGACAAATACTCGGTAGACGCAAGTTTCCACCTTCAACGTACCGACACATCGCAAAACCACTTCACATTTTTCGGAATGTCGCTCGAAAACGACAATCCAGGCATCACCTACCACGCCATCGGCATCAATGGCGCACGCATTCCATCGTGGACAAGATGCTCGTATTTCAGCCGCCAACTTGCCGCCCTCAAACCCGATATGATGGTTATCTACCTTGGCGTAAACGACGGAAACACAAGCAAATTCAGCCAGGACGTATACTACAACAACTACGTTTCGCTCATCGAAGACATCCGCTACTTCAACCCCAATGTGCAGTTTGTGTTCATTGTTCCCAACGACTATTTTCTGCTCCGCCGCCACCCGAATCCAGCCGTGCAGTTGGAACAAAACGCCATTGAGAAACTCGTGAACAGATACAACGCATCGATGTACAGCATCTACGACGTGATGGGCGGACTTGGCTCGTGCATCGACTGGCTGCACAACGGACTTATGGCAGCCGACAAGGTTCATTTCTCAGTTCCGGGCTACACATTCACCGGCAACCTCTTTTTCAACGCCTTTTTGAGGACATACGACAATTATTTGGAAAAAAAATAAGGACGGATTGATATTTTACAAATACATTTTACTAAATTTGCGCATATTTAAATACTGATGGATTCAATATTATCGAACATAGACATACCGTCGCTGCTTGTGTACGACCCCAGGCGACCTCTGCTGTTTACCCAATTCTATTTTTGGGGATTCTTTGTGATAGTATTGGCGTTTTATGCGCTCATTTACAAGAAGAAAGCCATCAGAAACATCTACCTTTTCGCCGCATCGGTGTTTTTCTATTACAAGACTGGCGGCACATACGTAGTGTTGCTGATTTTCACCATATTATCCATATTCTACATCACCAAATGGATGCACCGAAAACCCGACGGTGTGGCAAAAAAACTGATTCTCGCTCTCGGCGTGGTGGTAAACCTGCTTATACTTTTTTATTTCAAATACACCGAGTTCATTCTCAACTCTATCAACGATATTTTCGCAGCCAACTGCACCATTGTAAACTATTACTCAATGTTGCTCAACTGGTTCGGCTCGCTCGGAATAGTACAGAGCAACCTCTGGCTGCCGATATTGTTCACTGTGCTGTCGATAATAGTATGTGTTAAACAATTATCACAACCACGCGACCAACAGCACAAAAACCGCGCTGCGATATACGTCATAGCGTTCAACCTTGTAAACTGGGTACTGTTTGTGTTTGCAGGCGATATTGTAACATTCATCGGATTCGACTCCACAAATATCTACCGCATATTCTTCGGCGAAAACTTCGTAACCGACAAGATAATACTTCCAGTAGGTATATCATTCTTTACATTCCAATCCATAAGTTACTGTGTGGACGTTTACCGTCAGAAAATAGAGCCGGTAAACAGCGTTTTAGACTTCGGATTCTACGTTTCGTTCTTCCCGCAATTGGTGGCAGGACCTATCGTACGTGCATCTGAGTTCATTCCGCAAATCTACAACGACTATTCACTCACAAAACGAGAGTTCGGATTGGCTATGTTTATGATTCTCAAAGGATTGATAAAGAAAGTGTTCATCTCCGACTATATCTCCATCAACTTTATCGACCGTGTGTTCGACTCGCCAATGAAATATTCTGGCTATGAGACACTTATGTCGCTCTACGGATACAGTATGCAGGTATACGCCGACTTCAGCGGCTACACCGACATTGCCATCGGACTTGCTCTGCTGATGGGCTTCCGCTTGTCGATGAACTTCAATTCGCCCTACAAATCAAAAAGTACGGCAGAATTTTGGCGTAGATGGCATATTTCACTATCTACCTGGCTCAAAGACTATTTGTACATACCTATCGGCGGCAACCGCAACGGCTCTATCGGCGGATATATCTGCTGGATAGTGATTATCACCGTCTGGGTAATGCTCTCAGGCTCAGCCATTTTGGCTGCCATACTCTACGGATCGTTTGCAATACTGATGACCGTGGCACACTTTTTCCCAAATTTCAAACTCACCCTCGTGACCTCGATGAACAACCTGATAACTATGCTGTTAGGTGGACTTTGGCACGGTTCGAGTTGGATGTTTGTAATCTGGGGCGGCTACAACGGCATCGGTCTTGTGGTCTACAAACTTTGGAAAAAAGAGACCCAGTTTCTTCGCTGGATACTGCTCGCAGTGCTCAACGCGGCTGCTGCCATCACATATTTCAACGGCGTATGGAGCAATCCTAACGGCGTAAAACTCTGGATAATAGCCGATTGTGTGTGGTTTTTCTGCTATTTGGTATGGAAAGTAAAACTTGCCAACGCTAATGCGTTCGGCGTTATCAAAAACATATTGGCGCTGCTGCTGATAGCCTTCTTTGTAATGTGCGCCACAGTGATATCTGGCTACTGGTTCACCGAATACCGCTACACTTTCTGGATAGGATTCACGGTGATGGCGGCGCTGGTATTCTACTACGCACGTATCAAAGCCCTGCCCTACTGCGAAGAACGTCCCGTAAAGGACGACTCTAAAATCGACAAGGTAAAGATAAAAATCAACCAATATCCTGAAAACAAATACATTACGGCTGGTGTTTGGTGCAATTTCGTGCTGTCGTCGGCATTCTGTTTCAACGGCTACACCTCCGCTCCTTTCATCATCTGGATAATGGCATCGTCGATAATACTTGCAGGATACCTATTTATGATAGTTCGTCCGCAAATCAAAGAACCGAGCAAATATCTGGCATATTTCTGGGGCATATTCCTGACATTCAACTTCATAACATTCACACGAATCTGGTTCCGCGCTCAGGACATCGAAACCACCGGCTATATGCTCGACCGTCTGCTCAACGGCTGGGGCGACATCAGCCTCATTCCCCAAATGACAATGGCATACAAAAAGGTATTTGTGGTGATGGCCTTCGGATTTATAATCCATTGGCTGTCGGTACCTTTCAAAGAAAAATACACCGACTGGTTTATCAACACACCCACCTGGGTGAAAGTGCTGATATGCGTGGCGGCTGTGTTTGTGCTATACCAAGTTAAAGCCTCTGATCTACAACCATTTATATATTTCCAATTCTAACGTACTATGGCAAAGACAACAAAAAAAACAACGGCAAAAGCAGAAACCGCTCCTGCAAAAACCGAGACCGCACCCGCAGCAAAAGAGGGCGGCATACAAACCAACAGGATAGTATTATTTTCGGCCATCGGATTGATTTTAATCGCAATGGCGTCACTGTTCTTTATCTACGGCAGGGTGCGCGTAATCGACAACTCGATGGACAGCAACGTGGCAAAAGGCGAGACTCTATGGTTCAACAAACTGTCGTCGCCCGACTACAACGACATTGTGGCGTTCCGCCATCCCGAAACCGACAGCATTGTGGCATCTGCCAAAGAGAAAAACTACTACAAAATGTGCCGTATGTACGGCGGATCGTGGGTGTCGAAAGCCGAAGTGGTAAAACAGGATATGCACAAGCGTCCGATTTACCTATCGCGCTGTGTGGCTGTGCCCGGCGACGTGGTTGAAATCCGCGACAACAAACTGATTGTCAACAAAAAAGAATCACCCTACGGCAAACCAGCCAAACAGATGTACTACGTGGTAACCGACGGACTTATCAATCCCTCAATTCTCGACACACTGGGACTCTCCAAAAGCGACATCGCAGGCGAGGCCGACTACTACGAAGATTTTCTCAACGTGTACCGTCAGCGCACCAAGACCTACACAGCGATCAAGATTTTCACTCTTTCGCCCAAGGCTGCGAAGAAACTCCAACAAATATCTGTAATCAAGAAAATAGAACCCGTGGTGCTGCCCAAGGATCATTTTGAGCCGACGGTTTTCCCCTTCATCAAAGAAGACCACTGGAACGAGAGCAACCTCGGACCGCTGCTTGTGCCGCAGAAAGACAAGATTATCAAATTTGCCAACGTACGTGTGGCTGAATACTACCGCCGCGTGATTGAAAACTACGAAGGCAACACTATGCAAATCAAAGGCGGAAAGGTGTTTATCAACGGCAAAGAGGCTAAATCGTACCGCTTTAAGCAAGACTACTATTTTGTAATCGGCGACAACCGCGCCACCAAAAACGACTCGCGTTTCTTCGGATTCCTACCCGAAGACCACGTGGTTGGCATTGTGATGTAAATTATTAGTGCAAACGATATTCATAATTAAAATTACGACAAGATGAAAAAGTTTTTAGCAATGATCTGCTCCGCCCTGATGTTCGTATCGTGCGGCGCACAACAAAAAAAGGCTCTTGTAGTGTACTACTCGCAGAGCAACACCACCAAGACAGTGGCTCAGGAAATTCAGAAACAACTCGGCTGCGACATCGCCGAAATTGAGTGTGTAGAACCCTATACTGGCGACTTCGGAGCAGTGGCAGCACGCTGGCAGGCCGATCAAAAAGACGGCAAACTTCCCGAAGTAAAACCCCTCGCTAAACAAATCAGCGACTACGATGTTATCTTCCTCGGTTATCCTATCTGGGGCGGCATCTACGCTGCACCTGTTACTTCGTTTTTGAAAACTGCTGATTTCAACGGCAAGGAACTCGTTCCCTTCTGCACATTCGGCAGCGGCGGACTCAACACAAGCGTTGACGAACTCAAAAAGAATGTAAAAGGCGCAAAGATTCTCGAAGGCTACGGCATCCGTCAGGCCCGCATCGCCAATGTAAGCGCAGAGGTTGAGCAGTTCCTGATCAAAGGCGGATTCAAAAAAGGCACATTGGAGCAACTTCCCGAATTTTCGGCTCAGCAGGAATGCACCGACGCTGAAAAGGCTATCTTCACAGAGGCTACTTCGGGCTACCAGTTCACCCTCGGCGAAGCCAAGACTTGCGGTCAGCGCAAAATCAACGGCGGCACCGAATACATCTTCAACGTAGAAGGTCAGGGCGGCGCCAAATCACAGATTTACGTTATCGCCAAAGAAGGTGCAAAACCTGAATTCACACAGGTTGTTAGATAAGCACAATCAGTTTATTTACAAATACAAAAATCCGCAGGGCTGAAACAGCATCCTGCGGATTTTTTTGTTATTGGAAAAATGAAAAAAATCAGATTAAGCGGCGGGAGTGCCAAAAGAAACCGTTGCATTGGAGTCGTCGACTGTGATGGTGCAGTCGCTACCGAGAATAACCGGAAGATTCTGCGTGTCGTGACCATTCGGGAAACCGTAGACAACAGGAATTTTTAGTCCGCCGAAATACTTTTTGATAATATCGGGCAAAGACTGGTCGTTGCCCTGGTTGTTGTTGATAAATTCGCCAACGATAAGACCCTTGATATCAGTAAGTTTGCCCGACTGCTGAAGATTCAGCAACATACGGTCGATAGAGTAGTTGGCCTCGCCGGTGTCTTCGATAAAGAGGATGGCATCCTTGGTGTTGAGGTCAAACGCAGTGCCGCTGAGACTGTAGATAATCGAAAGGTTTCCGCCTACGAGACGTCCCGAGGCTGTGCCCTTGACGCAGTTATCGTTAGTTCTGATACTGATAGGCTCATACTTGCCAAACAATGCGCTCTGCAGCAGCGAGTTGCTCTGCTTGTCGTTGTTGAATCCTCGCATCATCGGACCTAAAACAGACTCCACGCCCATATTGTTGAGCGTTATGTGCAAGGCAGTTACATCGCTGTAGCCTATAATCCATTTGGGCGACTGGAGAAACTTGGTAAAATCGATATACGGCAGAATCTGCGCCGCGCCGTATCCGCCACGGGCAAAGAAGATAGCCTTGACATCAGGATCGTCGATAGCAGTTTGAAAACCCTGGATACGTTCGTCGAGAGTGCCCGCATATCGTCCGTCCTGCTTGTAGAGGTTGTCGGCGCACACCACATCCAATCCCCACGATTTCAGAATGTTAATACCCTCCAACACGTCAGATTCTGAAACGCTGTTGCTTGCGGCGCAAACTGCCACAAGGTTTCCCGACGAGAGTTTCGGCGGTGAGATACGAGTGGTAACAGGCTGCTGGTCTTGGATTATGAAAGTGGGATTGTATTCGTACACGATGGTGGTATCAATCTGATACGCAGTGATATCGTCATCGTCTTTGTGACAGGCGGTAAGCATCGCCGCCACGGCAAATAATGCAAAGTATTTTTTCATCTGAATTGTTATAAAAAAACCGCCCGGGTAAGTCGGACGGTTTTTCGGATTACAAATTTTACACTACAAGAGCGAATTGATTTTGGCTTTCAATGCGCTTTCGGAAATCGTGCCCACGTGGCGGTCAACCACTTCGCCGTTTTTGAAAAAGAGGAAGAAAGGAATGTTGCGGATGTTGTACTCCATTGCAAGTTCCTGGTTTTCATCGGTATTGACCTTTGCTACAAGAGCCTTTCCGTCAAATTCATCGCCAAGACGGTCGATAATCGGAATCATACTGCGGCACGGACCGCACCATTCTGCCCAAAAATCTACCACGGCAGCGTTAGCGGCCTTGATTTTGGTGGCGAAATTGTCTGTTGTGAGATGTTCTACTGCCATATTTATTTATTTTGAGAACTCAACAATCTTGTCGCTGTATTCGCTCAGAAGAATTGTGAGCGAATTGATAGAGCCTTCAATTTCGTTGAGGTCGAGGTTTTCGAGTTGGAGAGTGTCGCGGAAAATCACCTCGTCGTTTTCGTTGAGAGCAAATGCGCCGTGAATGATGTCGCGGTTTTTCTGAAGCAGTTGCTTGTAGGTGCTGAGCGACTCTGATTTGAGTTTAAACAAAGGCTGCTCGAGTATTACAATCGGGTCGGCGCAGACAATGATCATATTTACAATGCCTTCGTCTTCCTTGCTGATGGTAAACATTCCAGTTTTCTCGTCTTCTTTTTCGATTGTGTATTCGAGGTCGAGTAGATAATTTTTTACTTTTGTGAAATTTACGTCCATATTAGGTATGTTTTTTTGTTATACAAATTAATTAGTTCCCAAATATACCGCTTTTTTTGGAAAAGTCAAATTTTTTGGAAGATTTTTTTGGAAAAAAATTGGAGGAAGAAAAAAGTCGGGGCAGTGAGATTCGAACTCACGACCTTCTGCTCCCAAAGCAGACACGCTAACCGGACTGCGCTATGCCCCGTACAATCTTAGCGATTGAAAAAAAGCGGAGAGAGAGGGATTCGAACCCCCGGAGGTGTTACCCTCGTCGGTTTTCAAGACCGGTGCATTAAACCGCTCTGCCATCTCTCCATTAATCAATGTGCGTGAAATCCGGTGCAAAAGTAGAATCTTTTGAACAAAACCCAAAACAATTGCAAGTTTTTTTGATAAAAAAATCATCTTTGAAACACATTGGTTTAAATACCAATATTTTACAGAAGTATTTATTCTCCACAAATAATACAAAAAGGGACACAAAAGGCGGATTCTTTGCAGAACCCGCCTAAAAAACTATTAATTTATGAACAAAAATTACTTCAGAGTTTGATATTGTCGAGCACGTTGCGGTAGTATTTTTCCACTTCGCTCCACTTATAATAAGGTGCGATGTCGCTCTTGAGCGGTAGTTTCACCTCGCGTTCGTTGAGAAGCACCTTTACAAGAATGTCGGACGATTTGGGCGAACGGTAGAAAATCATCTGAAGGTTGCCAGCCATCGGCACTATCTTGTAGTCGCACACGTATTTATAAAGTTGTGTGAGGTCGTCGGTGGGACAGATTGTGCCTTCCAATTCCATCAGGCTGGCAAGAGGCATCAAACCTGTGTCGTGACCAAAACGGAGCGACGCCGTAACGCCGTTGCCTGCGATAGCCTTGTCGGCTTCGTCGAGGAAGTTTTTGAGAAGGTTGCGGGCGCATTTGGCTCCACGGTTGTCGGCAAAAGTGCAGTTGCCAAAGTTGGCATACCAGTAGAGGTTCGACATCTGCCAGTTTTCAAACAACTCTTCGGGAGTGAAGAAGTCGCTGAAATCGAAATCCAAATCGCTGATGTCCTGCATATTGCAGTTGATTTCAAAAAGTTTGCCTACAAATTGCTCAGCCCTGACTTTCTCCTTTACATAATTCTGGTCGGAGAATATCTCGTTGATGATACGGTCGGGATGTGTGCAGGCTGCGTGAATCTTGTCGTTGGCAGCCTTGTAGGCGTCGGTCTTGAGTTTTGCGGTAACTGAGTCGCGCTCCTCGTTGTTGATGTACGACATAATACGGCGGCTCGACTCGGTCTTAACCTTGATACCGGGACGCAGAGAGTTGACTTTCTGCAAGAAAGCGTCCATACTCATAATCACACGGTGCGATGTGGAAGATTTTACGTCAAGATATGCATTCGGTCCAAAAACCTCGGGAAACGATTTCACCATACGCTCGGCGATACCCTGGTGCTGGTCGAAACCCTTCTGGGTAAGGTCGCCGGCACGGTCGCGGCCGTCTTCATAAAGCGCGTCGATACGTTTTTTAAGTTCCTTGCCCTTGGCTGTGAGGGCGTTGGCCTCGTCGGCAGCCTTCATCTGGTTGTAGAGCATAATGTAGTCAAACGCCGTGTAGTGGTAGCGCGATCCGTGGCGTCCGTAGTGGCTGATATAAAACGGTGTGTAACCTTTGGGCGCTGGAGTCTGAGGTTTCAGTTCGGGATTGTACGCCATATTGTTTCCTCCCATTTTGAGAGGCGAGGCAAGCATCTCCTCCTTGGTGGTCTGAGCCTGCAATGCTGAGAATAAAAACAGGCACAAGGCTAAAATTGCAAATTGCTTCATTGTATTAATTTTTATGTGTTAATTATTTTTTGCGTTCCAAATATAATCATTTTTTTAAAACACAGCCATCATTATCATCTTTTTTTCCAAAAAACTTTTCCGCACTATATTTTTTATGCTATCTTTGGCTGTCCTAACTAATAAAGATATCGAATATGAAAAGATTAATTGCTGCGGCACTGGCGGTGTCCCTATCGACCAACGCCATATCGCAAACCCCTGTAAATCAAAACGCTTCGCCCGAAGCCAAAGAACTTCTCAACTTTATCTACCGTCAGAGCGGCAACGGCACTCTCACCGGCCAGCACTCCTACCCTCTCTATAGCGACATCTATATGGAGCGTGTGGAAAACTTCACGGGGTCGCATCCTGTGGTGTTCGGTCAGGATTTCGGATACAGCCAGCACAACTCGCTCGACGGTGTAAACTTCCGTCAGCGCACTATCGACAACGCCGTAAAATGGCACAACAAAGGAGCCATAATCACACTTATGTGGCACGCCGTACCGCCCAATTGCAAAGACAATTACACAATATGGAAAGGCGAACACGGAATACAGTCGAAACTCTCCGACAAGGAGTGGAACGACCTCTTTACAGAAGGCTCGGAAATAAATCAGAACTGGAAATCGCAGGTGGATGTTATCGCATTCTACCTCAAGCAGTTGCAAGACGAGCATATACCCGTTATCTGGCGTCCTTACCACGAGATGAACGGCGAATGGTTCTGGTGGGGCTACAATCCCGACCGCTACAAAAGACTCTACAAAATGCTCTACGACCGTCTTACCAACTATCATAAAATCAACAATCTGCTATGGGTTTTCAATGCCAACGAACTGGGTTCGCAAAACGTGAAGCAGTACGAGGAGTTTTACCCCGGCGACAACTATGTGGACATTCTAGCCACCGACATCTACAACAGCGACTACAAGGGCAACGACTACGAAAAACTGCTGAAACTGGGCAACGGCAAGCCGATAGCCTGGGGCGAGGTGGGCAAACTGCCTACTCCCGAAATCATCAGGCAGCAGCCCAAATGGGTATGGTTTATGTGCTGGAGCGAATTTCTCGAAACCGCCAACGACTGGAACCGCCGCACCGACATCTACAACGCCGACAACACTATCACTCTTGAAGAACTTAACGCAAAAAAGAATAAAAAAATGAACAACCAAGTACTTATTCAGCAAATGGAGGATGCCCACGCCGACATTCTACGCTATTGGGAACAGAATATGGTGGACAACACCAACGGAGGCTTCTACGGACAGTTAGACTGCGACGACAAGGTAGTGCCCGAAGCGCAAAAAGGCGCAATCCTCAACGGACGAATCCTCTGGACTTTTTCGAAAGGAGCCAACACTTTTGGCAACGAATCTTACCGCACAATGGCAAAACGTGCCTTTGACTATATCCAGACATACTTTTACGACAAGAAAAACGGCGGCTTCTACTGGTCGCTCAATCCCGACGGATCGCCAGCCGACACCAAGAAACAGGCATACGCCGAAAGTTTCGTAATTTACGGTCTGTCAGAATATTACATTCTTTCTAAAGACGAGCGGGCATACGACCTGGCATATCAGACCTACCGCCTGATGGAAAAGCACTTCCGCGAACCCAAGTACGGAGGCTACACCGAGGCTTGCAACGCCGACTGGTCAAAAACCGACGACCTGCGCCTGAGTCCCAAGGAGATGAACCTGCCCAAGACTATGAACACGCATCTTCACGTGCTCGAGGCGTTCACCAACCTTTACAGAGCCAAACCTACTCCCGACGTTCGTGAGTCTATCGTGCACTGTATCAATATTTTCAAAGACAAGATTATAGATCCGGCCACTGGACATTTCAAACTCTATTTTGCAATGGACTGGTCGGCTCCCGGACCGTTCAAAGCAGAATCTTACGGACACGACATCGAAGGCGCCTGGCTCATATACGAAGCCGCCGAGGTTATCAACGACAAGGCGCTTATGGAGACACTCAAGCCCATCTGCCGCCGCCTAGTGGACATCACTTTGGCAGAAGGTTTCGACGGTGAATCAATATCTTACGAAAAAATCAACGGCAAATTAGACACCGACCGTCACTGGTGGCCTCAGGCTGAGACACTCGTGGGACTTGCCGACACCTACCGTCTCACAGGCGAGCAGAAATATCTCGACCTTATATATAAAGTGTGGCACTATATCGACACCCGTATGATCGACCATCAGCACGGCGAATGGCTCGGACGTGTCGACAAGGACGGAAAAGCAGTGTACAAGGATATGAAGACAGGCTTTTGGAAATGTCCCTACCACAACTCACGCGCAATGGTGGAGGTTATCAGCAGGTTGAAATAAGAGCGAAAAAATGTAGCCTCAACTGTTGTCCGTTCCTAATTATTTACTACCTTTGTAAAAAATAAAATGATATGGGATTTCTAAGGATTTTTGGCGGAGGCTCCGACGACGACAAAGCGCAGAGCGACGGCAACGTGGTCAACTTTGAGTTGCTCACCTTTATGCGCGAGGCGTTTGGCAAGGATATCAAGCGTATGCGGCAGTTCGCTATGCCGCAGTACTCTATCGACTTTCTGCTGATAGACAACGATATGCTTGTTACCAACGGACTGTCGGCATACACCATTGATTCCGGACGGAGAGAAAACCATTACGAACTAGCCATACGTGTGCCGTTCAAATGGGATCCGGGCAGCAGTTCGCTACGCCATATTTGGTTTGTAAACCTTATTAAAACCCTTATAACCCAGTCGATTGGCGGCATAAGTCCCATTTATCCGGGCTTCTTGCAGACATTCGACCAGCCGTTTCACTACACCACCGAACTCAATTCGGTCACACTTTATAATATAGCCGAAAAACATCTTCAAAACGGCACCACGGTCAACTTTCTGATGGTGGTGCCTCTATACGAGAGCGAACTCGACGACGGATACTACAAGCAGGATTCGTCTGATTTAAAAGGACTTGCCTGGCAGCAGGCGTCGCTAATACGTGGCAATGAATATTTCGACACATTAGACAACTACTATCCCTACGACGACGGCGACACTGAGGCAATGTCAGACTATTTCGCACTCCGCGACGAAACCCTTCCCGGCTGGCATCCCGACACCGATGCAGTGGGATGCAGAGTGTCGTCGAGCATTGTCAACAGCAAGACCAAAATCGGATATATGTACCGTGCGCGTCCCGAGGGCGATTTTTCGGGATGGTATTTTTTGGAGGTGGAAAGCGGATTTCTCACCGGCGACGACGACCTGCCCATCGACTACTACGCCGACTCCGACAGCGACCTGTTCACCGTGGCGTTTCTGTTTCCGCAGATAGCGCCTTACCTAAAATCACTTCCAGGGTCGGTTTACGAACTGCAAGAAAACGGCAAATATGCCCACATAAAATAATCAATACTTTATAGACGTTACCTATTAATAACTTAAAAATATTAGCATATGAAAACACTCACAGCCGCACTGCTCACCGCCCTGATGACACTCATCACTCTGGGCGCAAAGGCGCAGCAATACTACAAATATCAGTCGCAAAACAACGGACTGTGCATCTCTTATCCTGAGGGACTGAAAGTTACCACCGACGACGAAGTCAGACTCGAAATCGAAGACGACCGCATCTCATTCTCGTCGCTATTTTGCGACGCGTCGTCCATCACACAAGCCGATATGAAAGAGAACCTCGAAAAGGTGCTCAAGAAGACCGGCATCGACCGCAAGAGCGTATCGATAATGGAACTCAAGAAAAACGAGACCATCGAGGGCAGCCTCTACATCGGCGGCAACAAAGCCGAAAACGCCGACTACTACTTGATATATGGCTTTGTGCAGTGCAAGGCGTCGCCGCAGATAGCATTCAAAATATCGCTCGTATGCAATGGCGACGTGGCAAAAGAGGCGGGCGTGATGCTCGGCACACTCGAATTCCGTCCTGAAGCGATAAAATAAAGAAAAAAAATGTAAAAATACACTCAGTCCAAAAAATTATTTGTAACTTGCACTCGATTTTTTAAGTCATTTTTAAGCGAAAAAAAACAAAACAATGGACAACAGAATCTGTGAAAAATTTGCGAAATGCCCCATATTTCAAAAGGGCGTATTATTCAATGAGTTAACTGGAGAAACATACAAAAATTTATACTGCCTTCGTGCCGACAAGTTTAAGAATTGCAAGCGCTACCAAGCATCTGCTGAATGTTCTTGCTCAATTCCCGACACCATTATGCCCAACTCGTCGTTGTCGGTAGAAGAAATTATTAAGCGTGTTCAAGAAAAAAACAGCAACAACATTTAACCTAAACTATAAACTAAACGGTGCGTGTTTAGCGCATTTTTATTATCTTTGCAACCGCAAAACGTAACGAATATTAAAAATCATAATATCCATGACATTACTGGAACAAATCAGAGAAAACGCCAAGAAGGCCAACAAACGCATTGTATTGCCCGAAGGCGAAGAAGAACGCACTCTCAAAGCCGCCGACATTATCCTCGGCGAAGGTATCGCACAGCTCGTGCTTATCGGAAATCCCGAAACTATCAAAGCCGAGGCCGACAAGTTAGGTCTTAAAAACATCGCAAAGGCTCAAATAGTTGACACCAAAACTTACGACAAAAAACAGCAGTACGCCGAAATCATGGCCGAAATCCGCAAGGCAAAAGGTATGACAGTAGACAAGGCCCTCAAACAGTTGGACAGCCCCTACTACCTTGGCACACTGATGATTAAGGCTGGCGACGCCGACGGTATGGTGGCAGGTGCTATTTGCAGCACAGCCGACACTATCCGCCCCGCTTTGCAGTATATCAAAACAGCCCCTGGCGTAAGCACCGTTTCGGGCGCGTTTGTAGTAGTTGTTCCTAACAAAAACTACGGTCAGGACGGCGTGTTCCTTTTCGCCGACTGCGCCGTTACTATCGACCCCAACGCTCAGCAGCTTGCCGACATCGCCGTTATCAGCGCCAAGACAGCTAAAGCTCTCGCAGGTATCGACCCCAAAGTGGCTATGCTCAGCTTCTCTACCAAAGGCTCTGCTCAGCACGAAATGGTTGACAAGGTGGTTGAGGCCACAAAATTGGCAAAAGAAGCAGCTCCTGAACTCGACATCGACGGCGAAATGCAGGCCGACGCAGCTATGGTTCAGAAAGTAGCCGACCTCAAAGCTCCCGGCAGCAACGTGGCTGGAAAAGCTAACGTATTGGTGTTCCCCTCGTTGGAGGCTGGCAACATCGGATACAAACTCGTTCAGCGTCTTGCAGGTGCCGACGCGGTAGGTCCTATCCTCCAGGGTATGGCTGCTCCCGTCAACGACCTCTCTCGCGGATGCTACGTTGAGGATATTGTTAATATGGTGGCTATCACAGCTTTGCAGGCTGCCGCCAAATAATCAAAATTATTAATTCATATTTTAATCCGAAATTAAAGTGAAAATATTAGTTATCAACTGCGGCTCGTCTTCGTTGAAATACCAGTTGTTCGACATGGACAAAAACGAAGTGCTTGCCAAAGGTGGAGTTGAAAAAATAGGACTTCAGGACTCGTTCCTCAAACATCAGAAAGGCGAAGGCGAAAAGACCAAAATCGAAAAGCCTATGAACGACCACAAAGAGGCTATCGAATTGGTATTAAATACTTTGACCGACAAGAACCTGGGCGTTATCTCATCGCTCAACGATATCGACGCTGCTGGTCACCGCGTGCTCCACGGCGGCGAATACTTCAAAGAGTCGGTTAAGATCAACGACGAAGTTATCGCCAAGATTGAGGAGATCGCTCCCCTCGGACCTCTTCACCAGATGGCCAACCTCAAAGGCATCCGCGCTATCAAAGCCCTTCTGCCCTCGTTGCCCCAGGTAGCAGTGTTCGACACAGCTTTCCACCAGACAATTCCCGACTACGCTTACATGTACGCAATTCCTTACGAATTGTACGAGAAATACCATATCCGCCGTTACGGATTCCACGGCTCTAGCCACCGCTACGTGTCAAAACGCGCTTGCGAAATCCTCGGCCTCGACTACAACAACTCCAAGATTATCACCTGCCACATCGGCAACGGCGCATCGCTCGCCGCTATCGTTAACGGCAAGGTAATCGACACATCAATGGGTCTCACCCCCTGCGAAGGCGTTGTTATGGGTACTCGCTGCGGAGTTATCGACCCCGCCGTTTTCCCCTACCTGTTTGAAAACGGTGCGTTGAAACCCGAAGACATGAACACATTCATCAACAAGAAGTCTGGCGTTCTCGGCATCAGCGGCGTATCTTCTGATATGCGCGACGTTGAGGAGGCTGCTTTTGTTCGCAAAGAATACCGTGCCGCCCTCGCATGCAAAATGCAGGACTACAGCATCAAGAAATACATAGGCGCTTACATGGCTGCTATGAACGGCTGCGACGCCCTCGTATTCTGCGGCGGTATCGGCGAGAAAGGCGACACCACACGCCGTGGCGTTGCTATGAACTTGGAAAACCTCGGTATCGAGTTCGACGACACTATCAACACTGGTCTCAGAGACAAAGAGATGGTGATCTCTAAACCCACCTCCAAGGTCAAAGTTATCGTGGTTCCCACCAACGAGGAACTTGTAATCGCACAAGACACACTCGAACTGGTAAAGTAAACTAATTGAAAATAAGTGCATAACCTGACCCTGAGTGTTCCGGGTCAGGTTTTTTTATTAAAATATCAACGTAAATTGAAAAACATACTACTATTAACTATTTTATTGTCAATAGTTTGCAACACATCCGCACAGATAAGGTTCATCACAGGCTACCAAAACGCAAATGTTGACACCGCAGTATCAGTTGCCAACTACAGCACCAACACAATATGCTTTTCGCCGCATCGCGACAGTCTCAACACCGAAACCGTTTGGTACAACTTTGGAATTACTGGTTTCCGCACCGACACAATCATCACATTCTTAATGAATTACAACAACATCTATTACCCACCGAACTATCCGGTGGTGTCGTACAACGGAAAAGAGTATTTCAACGTAAAGGCATCGCAACGCAACAACATAAACCAGTTCAGCGTAAAGCCAACCCACGACACGGTTTTCGTATCTACCGGATATCCATACACTTACAACCGTCTGCAAAAACTTATTAAATCAATCAACGGCAACAAGTATTTCAAAATCGACAGCAGTTTCACCACACCCAAAGGCAACCGTCTTTACCTGCTCACCGTAACCGACCACAACACTAAAAGCCGCACCAAAAAAAACGTGTGGATAATAGCACGACAGCACGCATTCGAAAGCATCTCAAACTTTGTGGTAGAGGGAATGATAAACTATCTTCTTTCCGACAAAGTAACTGACACAGATATACTTAGCCAATACACGTTCTACATAGTTCCAATGGTAGACATCGACAACGTAATATCAGGACAGAGCGGGCGGATGAGCTTTCCGCGAGATTTCAACCGCGACTGGAACTCGCCTCGCCACAGCGAGATAGAAACCTTAGAAAAGTGGATAAAGAAATCGGGCAAAAGGCGTTACGATATGTTTTTTGACATTCACGCCACATATCCCGGCGGACGCACCACCAATGTGTTCTCATATTTCGACATTCACGGAGGCAGCATCCAGTCGCAGAATCTCAACCAGTTTTGGCAAAGGTTCTACAATCTCACCCATTACCGCCCCAAAACCATCGACGACACCAACGTGTATCAGGAAGGATTCTCGGCAGATTACTACAACGCAAAGAAATACAAGCGTTTGCAGTTTGCCACCACCATCGAGTGCGACTGGAATGTGAACTCTCGGGGCAAGGTGTGGCAGATAGCCGACTATCTAAATTTAGGCGAAAATATTATCAAAGCTGTACCAGTGAAATGATTTTTTCAGTAAATTAGCGCATTAAACATTGTCAACAAATGCAAAGCGTGGCCACAAAAATATTGTCTACATTGCTCATAATCCTGTTTAGCAATCAGTTATACTCGCAATACGATACAGGATACGTGGCAAGAGACATCAACGAGATGGAGCAGTTCAACCTCTATCCCAGCTACGACGTGTACGTGCAGATGATGGAGCGGTTTGCCGCCGACTATCCCGAAATATGCCAGCTTGTGGATATAGGCAAAAGCGTTGAAAACCGCCGCATTATGGCCGTTAAAATATCCGACAACGTATCCGACAACGAGTACGACGAACCAGAGTTTTTATACTCATCTACCATACACGGCGACGAGCTGTGCGGTTTCAATCTGATGCTCAGGTTGATTGACTATCTTTTAAAAAACTACAATTCAGATAGTTACATCACCAACCTAATCAACAATGTGCAAATCTACATCAATCCGCTTGCCAATCCCGACGGCACATACAATGGGGGCAACTTATTTGTAACAAAATCAACTCGTTACAATAAAAACGGAAAGGATCTTAACCGCGAGTTTCCCAAAATCGACGAGCAACCCACTGAAACTTTGCAGCCCGAGGTGCAGTGCATGGTAGATTTTGCCAAAAAGCACTATTTCGGAATCTCCGCCAACCTCCACGCCGGCAGCGAGATACTCAATTATCCTTGGGACAGTTTCTTCGCCAACGAGATGCCTCTGCCCGACAACTACTGGTTCGTTCAGATTTGCAAAAAATATGTTGACACCGCCCACCTTATCGACCCGGAATATATGATAAGCGACATTGGTCCAGAGGGTTATGTATTTGGCAGCGAGTGGTACAAGATAGCAGGCGGACGTCAGGACTATATGAACTATTTTCACCGTTGCCGCGAGATAACTATCGAACTGTCAAACGATTACATATTGCATCCCGACTATCTCGACGAATACTGGCAAAAAAACCGTCAGCCGCTCATCAACCTCATAGGCGAAAGCCTCCACGGCGTAACTGGCAATGTAACAAACCTTTATGGCGAGACAATACCAAACGCGGAAATCATCGTGATAGACAAAGACAAGGCCTACTCCACAGTGTTCACCAATGCAGGAGGATATTATTTCAGGTATCTGCCCAACGACAGCATCTACGAAATAGCGGCCTACGCCGAAGGCTACGAAACTGCCAACCAGGTGGTTAGAACCGAAAAAGAACAGCTTGTAACGCTCAACTTTATGCTCAAAGAGGGCGTGCCAGACTATCCGCTACCGTCGGAAAAAACCGACGCCGACGAACCATTGTTCACAGCAATATGCACCGGCGGAAAATTGCAAATGTCGTCCACCACCACCATCAACAGCGTGGTGCTGACCACATACGACGGACGTATCGTAACAAAATTGCAGTCCAAAAGCACCAAAACAGAATATTCCGTAAACAATTGCAGCCAAGGTGTCTACGTTATTAAAGCAGACTGCGGCGGCAGAATTCTTACTAACAAAATATTTTTATCGAAATGAAAAAGACTATTATTGCGGCCATGCTCGTAGCGGTTTCCGCATCGCTGAGCGCTCAGGACAAAAAAATGGACAAGATAGCGGAGATGTACAACAATCAGGACTATGAAAACTGTATCATCAACGCAAAGAAATATAACGCGTCAAATCCCTCTAATCCAAAGGTATACTACTACGTGGGACTTTCACAGTTTGCACAGTTTGTCAACACCAACAAGGAGCCGCAGCTCAAAATAGCCGAAAAGACGATTTTTACCGCAGTGGCCAAAGACCGCGACAAAAAGGTATTCAAAGAGTTCAGCACCCAGATGCAGCAGCTGCACGACACACTCACGTCGTTCCAGAACCGCTATTACCAAAAAGGCGACAAAAACACAGCCAAAGATTACGGCGAGATGATAGCCAAAATCTACGGCGACACCACCGAGACATACCTGAGAATCATTCACCCCGAATATTTCGAAGCTCCCAAAGTAGTGGGCAAGAGTCTCGCATTCTACAACGGTCCCACCAACCAGACCGACATCACCGGACGCAAACAGGGCGTATGGGTTGAGAAATACCGCAACGGAAACCGCAAAACACAGATCAACTATGTGGACGGCAAGCCCCTCGGCGACTACTACCGCTTTTACGAAAAAACCGGCGGACTGAGCGCGCACCTTTATTTCTCTGAATATAACGACGCATCGGCAATACTCTACGACGAGGACGGCTCGATGATAGCTTTAGGATAATAACACAACCAAAAGAAGGACTCTATATGGCAATATCTCAAAAACGACACCATTGTGGTATCGCAGGAGAATTACAAAAACGGCGTAAAAGACGGAAAACAAACCACTTACTTTGAATACGGATTCCCCGCCGAAGAGATAATGTATGTAAACGGCAAGCGCGAGGGCGTATGGAAACGCTACTACGAAACTATGCAGCCAGTGTTTGAAACCACATTCCACAACGACAAGCTCGACGGCAAATACACCAAATACGACATCGACGGAAATGTGATTATCTCAGGCACTTACAAAGACGGCCTGCAAGTAGGCGAATG
>JAGCNK010000226.1 GCA_017645985.1 Bacteroidales bacterium
GTGAGTTCAGCTACGTTCTGTGAGTTGAAACCAGTAATTTCGGCAATGGCAAGGTCGTATGTTTTCTTAGAATTGTCATCGAATGTTACTTCTAATTGTCCGCCGGTTAAATCGAGGCTCTCTCCAATGTTATATTCAGTTTTTGTGGGCAGTGTGGCAATGGCTATTGATGTTATGTTCTTTCTCTTGGTGAGGTAGCCAGGAGCAGAAGAGCCGCCGTCAACTATGGCGTAAGTCTTGTCGGTTTTGCTCGCATCGTATGTTGTGCCCTCGCCGCCAACCAAATTGGTGCAATCCGAGAACATATTAGTAGAATGATTAACCTTGTCGGTAGTCCATCCGTCGCCCACAATAATGGTTTTGAGACTGCTGCAGTCATCAAACATCATCTGCATATTGGTTACTTCAGAGGTGTTGAAAGCACTAAGATCGAGCGTGGTTAAACTGGTGCACAACTGGAACATACTTTCCATATTTTCAATAGACGAAGTATTGAAATGGCTGAAATCAATGGATGAGAGCAGGCTGCAACCTTTAAACATGCTATACGTTTGAGTTACTGCTTCGGTGTTGAGGTTTTGGCTCATACCTTCGATAGATGTAATCTTGCTGCCTCCATAAAACCAGTTGCTGCAAGTGGTTGGTTTGTAGTATCTGAAAGAATCGTCGAAAACAACTTTGGTGATTTCGTTCCATTTTGTGTTCCAACCCACGTTGGCTTTGCCTGTGTTGAGCGAATATGCGTTTGAAGATGGTTTCTGATTGTCGAATTTGAATGTGAGAGTGCCGTTGCTTATCACTACGTATGCCTCTCGGGTGTCCTGTGTCACTGCGTCAGTACCGCATTCTGAGAACAAGCTTTCGGAATGTTGCAAACTGGCGACAGACCATTTGTCGGATACCAAAATGGTAGTTAGTGCACTGCAACCTTGGAACATGCTCTGCATTGTGTACACTTCTGCAGTGTTGAAATTAGTAAGGTCAAGTTCTGTTAATTGGCTGCAATCTTGAAACATATAATCCATACGGGTGATATTGGCAGTATTAAAACGGCTCAAATCAATAGATGTTAAACTGCTGCAACCTCTAAACATATTGGCAGCTTGGGCAACGTTCTCGGTGTTGAGGTTTTCGCTCATTCCCACGATAGATGTTATTTTGCTGCCGCCATAAAACCAATTGCTACAGGTTGAAGGTCTGTAATATCTAAAGGAGTAGTCGAAAACCACAGTGGTAGTAGAGCTAAGACGTGTGTTCCAAGCTACATTGGCGGAACCAGTGTTGAGAGAGTATGCGCCATCAGGTTTCTGGTCGTCATATTTAAAAGTGAGAGTGCCGTTGTTGTATACAACATAGGCTTCGGGGTCGCCGGCTATGGCCGACATCGAAGGGAGCATTAACGTCAGGGCAAACAAGAAAGTAAATAAAACTTTACACACGCCCCTACTTTTTGGAAACTGGTTAAGTTTGTTTGTAACAATGTTGAGCATAAAAAACTAGTATTTAGTTAATATTATAGTTAATTTAGGTCGGCAAGTTACAAATAATAATTAACCCAAACAAAAAATAGAAAAAAATTTCAAAAAAATTAGCCTTTGATAGGAACTTTATACTCGTTTTTGACCACGCCCATAATAAAAGAACTACTCAGACCGCCAATGCAGTCGAGTTCGCCGAGAATCTTCATCACAAACTGCTGATACTCTTTCATCGACGACACGTATATTTTCATCGTAAAGTCGTAGTCGCCCGACACATTATAGCACTCGCCAATTTCGGGAATATTTTGTACAGCTTCCATAAACTTGGTTGCGTTTTCGAACGAATGCTGTTTTAGCTTGATATTGCAGATTGCCATAAATCCGCACTCAAGCTTGTCCACATCGAGAACGGCGGTGTATTTTTTGATGTAGCCCTCTTCTTCGAGTTTCTTAACGCGCTCAAACACTGGTGTGGGCGAAAGATGCACCTTCCGCGACAGCTCCTTATTGGTTAAGGAGCCGTCGTCTTGAAGGGCAGCTAAAATCTTATAGTCGGTTGTGTCTAACTTCATATTATTTAACCTTGTCAATTTCGTGACAGATATTGTCGAAAATTTCCTCTACCTTGCCAATGCCGTTGATTTCAACGCATTTGCCTTCTTTTTTGTAAAAATCTGCTACGGGGAGAGTAGATTCGTTGTATACTTTGATACGGTTTTCGATAACGTTTACATCGGCATCGTCGCTACGTCCCGAATCTTTGGCACGGTTTATCAGACGCTTAACAAGAGTGTCGTGGTCGGCTGTGAGGCAGAGAAACGAGTCGAGCTGGATGCCTTTCTTTGCGAACATTTTGTCTAATGCCTTAGCCTGGTTTACAGTGCGGGGGAAACCATCGTAAAGGATTCCTTCTGATTTGATGTTTTCGTCAACCTTTTTTTCAAGGATGTCGATGATAACGTCGTCGGGGATGAGCTGACCTTTGTCCATATACGACTTAGCCATCTTGCCGAGGCTGCTCTCTTTGGCAATCTCCTCGCGGAGGATGTCGCCTGTGGAAAGGTGAACGAGTTTGTACTTTTTCTCGATAAAGGCCGACTGTGTGCCTTTGCCGACGCCGGGTGCGCCGAAAATTGCGATATTCAACATCTTTTTCATTTTGCTATGTATTTTTTTAAATTTAGTTTACAACAGTGTAGATATCAGGCAGGTTTCTGCCGTATCCGTCGTAGTCGAGACCGTAGCCCACGATAAACGCGTTGGGAATCTCCATAGCGCGGTAGTCTACTTTGTACGACTCTTTAAACGAGTTGGGTTTGAATAGCAAGGTTGCGATTTTGATGTCGGCTGGATGAAGTCCTTCCAGCTGTCGGAGAATCTCTTTCATTGTAAAA
The DNA here is from genome assembly GCA_017645985.1 of Bacteroidales bacterium. GTDB lineage: Bacteria > Bacteroidota > Bacteroidia > Bacteroidales > UBA3824 > UBA3824. The sequence goes on from JAGCNK010000226.1 coordinate 2,876, forward strand.
CCAGTGTCCACAATGTCTTCCAATATCACCACGTTGCGTCCGGCGATGTCTTCGGGCAAACCTATAAGCTGCTTAACCTTGCCTGTGGAGTGAGTGCCTTCGTACGATGCCACTTTGGTGAAACTGATTTGGCAGGGAACTGTAATTTTTTTCAGTAGGTCGGCGGCGTACATAAAAACACCGTTGAGCACGCCTATGAAGAATATTTCCTTGCCCTGGTAGTCGCGGTTGATCTGGTCGGCTACTTTTTGAATAGAATTTTGTATCTCGCTATTGCTGATACTTAATATAAATTGTTTATCTTTGACCGTGATTGGCTGGTTCATTGTCGCTGGCTTTTTTAGAAAAATTTGTCGCAAATTTAATCAGCATATTGGAATTTTTTGCTGTTTTATTGAGAAATTTTAGTTAAAATATATAAAATTATTATTATCAAATATTTAACACTAAACAAAATGACACCTTTAATAAGTATAATAATGGGCAGCACATCGGATATGCCCGTTATGGAAGATGCCGCCAAGTTTCTCAACGATATGAAGATACCGTTTGAAATCAACGCATTGTCGGCACACCGCACTCCCGAACTTGTAACGGAGTTTGCCCGCAACGCCGCATCGCATGGCATAAAGGTAATAATAGCCGCCGCCGGAGGTGCAGCCCACCTGCCCGGAGTGATAGCAGCACAGACTGTTTTGCCTGTAATCGGCGTCCCCATCCGCACTCAGATGGGTATGGAGGCTTGGGACTCGATGCTCTCTATTATCCAGATGCCTCCCGGAATACCTGTGGCAACGGTCGGAGTAAACGCCGCCAAAAACGCCGCCATACTCGCCTGTCAGATTCTCGCTTCGGGCGATGCCGAGGTGCAGAAAAAGGTAGCCGATTTTAAATCTACCCTCGCCGCCAAGATTACCAAGGCAAACGAGGATTTGGCAAAAATCAAGTACGAATATAAAACCAACTAAGATGAAGAAAATTATTGCAACAGATAAAGCCCCCAAGGCTATCGGCCCTTATAGTCAGGCTGTGGAGGCAAACGGAATGCTCTTTGTTTCGGGGCAGATTCCTCTCGACCCTGCCACTGGCGCACTCTCGGATGCCGACATCGAAACTCAAACCCGTTTGGTGATGAACAACATCGGCGAGATACTCCGTCAGGCAGGTTACGGTTTTGAAAACGTGGTAAAAACCACCTGTCTGCTTGCCGACATCAACGACTTTGCCGCTATGAACAAAATCTACGGCGAGTATTTCCCCACCAACGCACCCGCCCGCAGTGCCTTTGCCGTAAAATCCCTACCCAAAGGCGCAAGATTGGAAATTGAAACAATTGCAGCAAAATAAGAGGGTGATATAATAAATAAAAAATCCGCACGGTATATTTATAATATCGTGCGGATTTTTTTTATTATGCGTACACGAGGTACGTCCCTACAAGGCTAATTTATACGATGCGCCGTTGACTACAACCCCCACGAGGCCAGATTGGTTGAGGCGGATTTCATCGCGGGATGATTTTGTGGTGGATGATTTAAGAATGCGTCCGTTTAAGTCGATTATTGTGTATTTGGTGTCGGGTGCGGTTTCGATA
>JAGCNK010000227.1 GCA_017645985.1 Bacteroidales bacterium
ACTGCCGACGAGCAGAAAATCGTGAAGACCGTTTTCCCGCTCAATATTTCAGAGGCCGAACCACGAAGTGTTAAATAGTTAAAGAAGGAGGACTTAAAAATGGCAAAATTTAGAAAAAAAGGCGGACGTAAGGTAAGCGGTCTTTCAACAGCTTCGCTTCCTGACATCGTGTTCATGCTTCTGTTCTTCTTCATGTCGGTAACTTCAATGAAGGAGACCGACTACAAGGTGAAAATCAAACTTCCTACCGCTACAGAGGTTAAGAAGTTGGAGAAGAAATCGCTTGTAAGCTATATCTACGTGGGTGCTCCCCTTACCGCTTTCCAGTCGAAATTCGGTACCGAGCCCCGTGTTCAGCTCAACGACAAGATTTCTGAGCTCTACGATATTCCAGACTATATCGAGGCTGAGCGTCAGAGCCACGACGAGGCCGAAAGACCTTTGATGACTTACTCGCTCAAGGTTGACTCCGATGCAAAAATGGGTATCATCACCGACGTTAAGCAGGAGCTTCGCAAAGTTCAGGCTTTGAAACTTAACTATTCTACATTGAAATCAGAACGCAAGTAATTGATTTGCAAATATCTATAACAAAATAACGGCGCAGACTCAATCTTCGCCGTTTTTTTGTGCTATTATGCGAACCTTTTTATGCATCTGCCGTATAAAAAAATGTAGTAAATAACATAGGTTTTTATTAAGTTTGTAGCATTAGGTTTATATTGGAGAAATATCTGGTATGATTCAGATATTGAGAAAAGCGGCTTGGTGGTTTCAATGTACACCCGCCGCTTTTTTTTGCGTTTTTGCTACGTGGTATCATTTTTTTTATTTCCTTTGTGAAAATTTCTTTTAGTAATGAGACATATCTTAGCTATTATACTCTTGTGTGTGTGCATTGATGCCGTGGCGCAGGATTTCCCCGATTCGCTGCGCGAGTTTCGCGGCGTGTGGGTGGCCACTTCCAAGCGCATCGACTTTCCCACTGTAGCCACCACCGACAGCAAGGTGCTGAAACAAAACTATCTCGACCTGCTAACCGCCTGGCACAACGCCGGATACAACGCCGTGATATTTCAGGTTCGTCCCGCCGCCGATGCTTTTTTCGCTTCGGAGTACGAGCCGTGGAGCGAATGGCTCACCGGCAAGCAGGGTCGCGCACCTGAGCCTTATTTCGACCCGCTCACCTTTATGGTAAAGGAGACTCACGCCATCGGTATGGAGTATCACGCATGGTTTAACCCCTTCCGTGCGGTGGCCACGATACAATATGCCGACGTGTGCAAGGAGCATATCTCCAACACCAAGCCCGAATGGTTTTTCACCTACGGCGCCAACAAGTATTTCGACCCGGGCATTCCCGAGGTAAGGAACTATCTCGTCAGGCTGATTGTCGACGTGGTTAAGCGTTACGACATCGACGGCGTGCATTTCGACGACTATTTTTATCCCTATCCCATCACAGGCGACAACAAGAAGATTATAGCCCTGCCCGACCAGGCCACATTTAAGAAATACGGCAAAGGTTTCGACAACATCGCCGACTGGCGCAGAAACAATATCAACGAGTTTATAAAGGAGTGCTACATAGCCATCAAGAACGAGAAACCCTGGGTTAAGTTTGGCGTTGGTCCTGCCGGCGTGTGGCGCAACAAGAGGGAAGACCCCGACGGAAGTCCCACAAACAGCCTTTCGGGCTACGACTACCTCTATGCCGATGCCCTAGCTTGGCTCAAAAACGGCTGGATCGACTATTGTGCGCCGCAGATCTATTGGAACATCGGTCACGTGTACAACGATTTTGAAACCGTGGTTAAATGGTGGAACAATCACGCCTACGGCCGCAACATCTACATCGGCATAGGCGCGTACAACCAGGAGAACCCGTCCAGCGGATGGACCGACCCGCAGGAAATACCCAATCAGATAAAGATTACACGCAAATATCCTAACGTTCAAGGCGTTATCGTATACCGTTCTACCACTGTAACCAAGAATCCTCTCAATATGGTGTCGAGCGTTCGTCAGAGCTGTTTCAACAAGAACGTGATGATGCCCTCGATGCCGTGGCTGAGCGTGTTCCCGGAGAGTCCCAACGTAGCTATGGTGAAGATGCGCAACCAGTATCACGTGTACTGGCAGAAAGACAACGGCAAGATTCTTCCGCCCGCCGACACTGCAGTGTTTTATTCGGTGTACAGGGTCAAGGGCAACAATCCAGGATTTGTGCCGTCGAAGAGCAACTTCTTGAAATATATTTCGCAAAACGACCTTTCACTGTTTAAAAACAGCAAGTTCTCGTTCAAGAAAAAAGTATATACGTATAAGATAACGGCGTTTAACCGCTACCACGTGGAGAGCGCCCCGAGCAACGCCATCATAATAAAATATGGCAAGAAAGACAGAGTAGAATAATTTAGTAACCGATACCAGATGGAAGATTTCGTATTAAAGAAAGGAAAAGGAACGCAGCCCGGCGCGTCGTGGTGGACGGTGTGCTACGACACTGAGAACCATCTGTACACCGCCGAATGCTATTTTACCAACGGCTGCATCGGAGGATACTACCTTTACGAAATCACCAAGGAGATATTCGACCGAGCCGACCCGGAGGCGGGCGACCAGACCGAGCAGCTTATCCATACCGGGCGGCTGCTATACGAAGACCACAGCGACATCAACGCTGTGAACTACCACATTATACACGACAATAATTACGAAACCATCTGCCGGTGGGCGCATATTATCACTAGCGACACAGACGTGCCTACATGGGTGGATTAAAATTTATTATACCATGGAAAAGAGTATTATTAAAGTTATCGAAACAGCATTGCGCAAATACTGGGACACGCCTGCGATGACCAATTACGGAGGCGTAACATTCACCTACAAAGACGTAGCCCGCAAAATCACCAAGCTGCACATCCTGTTTGAGTCGTGCGGCATACAGAAAGGCGACAAAGTGGCTTTCTGTGGCAAAAACTCCGCCTCGTGGGGCGTGGCTTTCCTTGCCGCTCTCACCTACGGAGCTGTGGCTGTGCCTATCCTACACGAGTTCAAGCCCGACAACATTCACAATATAGTCAACCACAGCGAGGCGAAGCTCCTCTTCTGCGGCGACGAAGTGTGGACGGGTCTCGACGAGGCTTCGATGCCAGCGCTCATCGGCGTGATACGTATCGAGGATTACAGCCTGAGGGTTTCGCGCAACGACAACCTCACCGTCACCCGCAAGAACCTCAACAAGATTTTCGGCGAGCGTTTTCCCGAGCGTTTCACATCTGAGAACATCTCGTTCTTTGAGGACAATCCCGAGGAGGTGGGCATCATCAACTATACATCTGGCACTACAAGCGCGTCGAAAGGCGTTATGCTGCCCTACCGCAGCCTGATGTCAAACATTCAGTTCACCATCGACAACCTAGGCACCAAGGCTGGCGAAACTATGATAGCTATGCTGCCTATGGCTCACATGTACGGACTTTCGTTTGAGTTCATCCACCATTTTATCTCGGGCGTTCACATTTTCTTCCTTACCAAAGTGCCTTCGCCAAAGATACTTATCGACGCTATGCAGCAGATAAAGCCGTCGCTTATCATCACAGTGCCGCTGGTAGTGGAAAAAATTATCAAGAAAAAAATCTTCCCCGAAATAGAGCGTCCTACAGTGAACTTTATGCTCAGAGTGCCTGTTATCAGCGAAAAAATCTACAAGAAGATTCACGACCAGCTGCGTTCGGCTCTCGGCGGCAACTTCCGTCAGCTTATTGTGGGCGGCGCACCTATCAACTGCGAAATCGAAAGATTCTTGCGCAAGATCAAGTTTGAGTACACCGTGGGCTATGGTATGACAGAATACGGACCGCTGTTGGCATACTCTCCTTGGGACAAGTTTGCCGAAACATCGTGCGGACGCACCATCGACCGTATGGAAATCAAGATAGATTCGTCGGACCCGCAAAACGTTGTAGGCGAAATACTTGCACGTGGCACCAATATGATGGTGGGCTATTACAAGAATCCCGAGGCCACGGCCCAGTTTATCGACAAGGACGGATGGGGTCACACCGGCGACCTTGGTCTGATGGACAAAGACGGCAACATCTTTATCAAAGGCCGAATCAAGAACATGATTCTCGGTCACAGCGGTCAGAACATCTATCCCGAGGAGGTGGAGGACAAGATCAACAACCTCTTCTTCGTCAACGAGTCGATCGTGGTGGAGAAAGAGGGCAAGCTTGTGGCTTTGATCTATCCCGACTTTGACTCATTGCGCAGTCAGAACGTTCCCGAGTCGGAGATTGCCTCCACTATCGAGAAATACGTGCTGCAGCTCAACAAGGAACTGCCGCTCTACAGCCAGATCAAAGGTGTGAAAATCTACAACGAGGAATTTGAAAAGACTCCGAAACGCAGTATAAAACGTTATCTGTATCAATAAGATGAGAATAATTCTGTCCTTGCTGTTGGCATTGGTGACGGTTGCGTCAGTAGCCCAAAACCAGGAAGATGTTTCGCTTGCGTACTCTTACTACAACAGCAAGGATTACGACAAAGCCTCTTATTTGTTTGAAACCCTTTTTAACCAGACACATTCAAAAAACTATTTCAACTATTACATCAAGTGTCTGTCGGCGTTGGGCGACCTCGAAAAAGCCGAGAAGGCTGCCAAAAAGCAGGTTTCGATCTACAAGAACGATTTGTCGTATAAAATTATATTAGGCTCTATTTACAAAAGCCAGGGCAAGGCCGACAAGGCCGACGAGCAGTATCAGTCGGTCTTGTCGTCGCTGCCTAAAGACCGCAACTCTATTGTGTCGGTGTGCAACAGTTTTTTGGCTCACGACGAGCCCGACTATGCCGAGAAAACTCTTCTGCGTGGCATTGAGATAGCCAACGTGGATTTCAGTATGGAGCTATTTTCGGTGTATTCGTCGTCGCGTAATTATAAAAAAATGTCAGAAACCGCCATCGACATTATCGAGCATAACGAGGCGCAGTTGTCGTCGGTGGAGAATATGCTGCAATACTATCTCAACAACGACACCAACGACGAACTCTACACCATTCTGCGGTCGTCGCTTATGCAGAGGATTCAAAAAACGCCATCCACCGCCCTCAGCGAGATGCTCATCTGGGTCTACGTGCAGAAAAAGAACTTCAAAATGGCTGTAAACCAAGCCAAAGCGTTGGACCGCAGAACCAACGGAAACGGACGGCGGCTGATTGTGCTCGGACAGCAGGCCGAGGCGGCGGGCGACCTTTCCACAGCGGCTACGGCATATCAGTATGTGCTTGAAGGCGGCGAAAAAGCCCCGTTCTACTTTCAGGCCAAACTCGGTGTGCTAAACACTATGTATCAGCAAGTTGTGGACGGTTCAATCACCGACAAGGAACAGCTTGCGTATCTTGAAAACGAGTACCGCTCGGTGTTTGCCAAGCAGGGAATCAACGCCACCACGGTGCAGCACGTGATCAATTACGCACGTCTGGAAACGTATTATATGAACAATGCCGACACTGCCAAGTCGGTAATCAACAAGGCATTGCAGCAGCCGCTCAATTACACCATCAAAGCCGATTTGAACCTCCAGCTTGCCGACATTTTCCTCTTTAGCGGCGACGAGTGGGAGGCTCTTATGATTTACGCCAAGGTGGAGAACGACAACAAGCAGAACGAAAAAGGCGACGAGGCAAAACTCCGCAAAGCCAAAGTAGCCTATTACACAGGTAGTTTCAAATGGGCACTCTCGCAATTAGACGTGTTGAAAGCCGCCACCTCGAAACTTGTGGCAAACGACGCCATGGAGCTCGCCATCCTTATCAACGACAACCTAGCTGTGGCTGACGAATATCTCCCTGCCGACACCACCGCCGAGAATCCCGACCAAGAGTTGCAGATTTTTGCCCGTGGCGATATGTACATGTTTCAATGCCGCACTACCGATGCCTTTGCTTGTTTCGACACAATTGTAACGCAGTATAAGAGTTCGCCCCTTGTGGATGAGGCACTATACCGTCAGGCGCAAATCTACGAGCGTCAGAAAGATTATTCCGAAGCCGCGTCGCTCTATCAGAAAGTGGCCGACGACTATGCCTACGACAATCTCGCCGACAAAGCCGCCTTCCGCCTTGCCGAAATATCATCCACCTATCTCGCCGACCCCGAAACCGCCAAGACCTACTACCTCAAAATCCTCACCGACTATCCCGGCAGCATCTACGCTGTGCAAGCACGAGAAAAGTTTAGAAAAATTGATGGAAAGTGAACATAAAAATTAATTTTGCGGTTTTATCTATCTTTTTTACCTTTGCACCCTGAAATTTATTGAAAACTCATACCATAGACAATGGCAAAACAGAATATTAGCAGATGTTCGTTCTGCGGAAGGCCTAAATCCGAAACCGAACTGCTCGTGGAAGGGCAGGAGGCGTTTATTTGCAACTACTGCGTGGAGCAGGCGTATCAAATTGTTAACACCGAATTGCAAGATTCGCCTGTATCAAAATCGCATTCAGGCTCGCCTAACTTCAACTACAAGCCTGCCGAAATCAAGGCGTTTCTCGACCAGTATGTTATTGGTCAGGAGATGGCTAAGAAAACCCTATCGGTGGCTGTTTACAACCATTACAAACGTCTCAACCAGAAGGTTAAGACCGACGACGTGGAAATCGAAAAAAGCAATATCATAATGGTGGGTCAAACCGGTACTGGCAAGACCCTCTTGGCAAGGACTATCGCACGTCTTTTGAATGTTCCGTTTACCATTGTTGACGCTACGGTGCTTACCGAGGCTGGCTATGTGGGCGAGGACGTTGAGAGCCTTCTCTCGCGACTTTTGCAGGAGTGCGACTACGACGTTAAGCAGGCAGAGCACGGTATTGTGTTTATCGACGAAATCGACAAGATTGCCCGCAAAGGCGACAACCCCTCTATTACTCGCGACGTTTCGGGTGAGGGCGTGCAGCAAGGTTTGCTTAAACTGTTGGAAGGCAGCGTGGTAAACGTTCCGCCAAACGGTGGTCGCAAGCACCCCGAGCAGAAGATGATTCAGGTTAACACCAAGGATATTCTCTTTATTTGCGGCGGTGCATTCGACGGTATTGAGAAAAAAATCGCTCAGCGCCTCAACACCGAGGTTGTGGGCTACAACTCTATACGCGAAAACGACAATATCGACCGCAACAATTTTCTTCAATATATCACTCCCGTTGACCTCAAATCATTCGGACTTATACCCGAAATCATTGGTCGTTTGCCGCAGTTGACACACCTCGAACCTCTCGACCGTACCGCTTTGCGCAATATCCTCACCGAACCCAAAAACGCCATCATACGTCAGTATATCCGTTTGTTTGAGATGGATAAGGTGAAACTTTCGTTCGACCCCGAAGTTCTCGACTACATTGTAGACAAGGCTGTGGAATACAAACTCGGCGCACGCGGCTTACGCTCTATATGCGAGGCTGTTATGCTCGATATTATGTACGACATTCCTTCGCAAAAGATTTCTTCTTTTACTGTAACGCTCGACTACGCAAAATCGAAGTTGGAGCATTTTAATTATGCACGAATAAGAGCGTAACCCTATGGCAGACAACGGCAACTTTATCGATTACGTAAAAATTTACGTCCGCTCGGGCAGGGGAGGAGCAGGCTCGCCCCACTTGAAAAGAGAAAAATACCGTCCTAAGGCAGGCCCCGACGGTGGCGACGGCGGCAAGGGCGGCAGCGTGATAGTGCGCGGCAACAAGCAGTATTGGACACTTCTCCACCTTAAATATCAGAAACATATCTTTGCCGAAGACGGCGTGTCGGGTATGCGCGATATGTGGCACGGATCCGACGGCAAGGACGTTATCATAGATGTTCCCCTTGGCACAGTGGCTAAGGACGGCGAAACCGAGGAGTTTCTTTTTGAGATAATCGAAGACGGTCAGCAGGAGATACTTGCCAAAGGCGGACGCGGTGGTTTGGGTAACGTACATTTTAAATCTGCCACCAATCAAACGCCTCGTTATGCCCAGCCCGGCGAAGATTGCGAAGAGGGTTGGAAAATTCTTGAACTTAAAGTGCTTGCCGATATAGGCTTGGTGGGATTTCCCAATGCTGGAAAATCTACCCTGTTGAGCAATGTTTCGGCAGCGCGTCCCAAAATAGCCGACTATCCATTCACCACTCTTGTGCCGCATCTTGGAATGGTAAATGTTGACAATAAGCACTCGTTTGTAATGGCGGATATTCCGGGTATTATCGAAGGAGCGTCCGAAGGCAAAGGCTTGGGACTCAGATTTTTGCGCCATATTGAACGCAATCCTCTGTTGTTGTTCCTTGTTCCTGCCGACAGTGAAGACGTGGCTCACGATTACGAAGTGCTGTTGAACGAACTTGGTCAGTACAATCCCGAACTGCTTGACAAACAGCGTATTCTCGCCTTTTCTAAGTGCGACCTTATCGACGATGAAATTCGTGCCGACATCGAAAAAAATCTGCCTGAGGGCATTCCGCATTTCTTTTTCTCATCGTATACACAGGAAGGCATCAAGCAGTTGGTATACGGCATTTGGGACTTGCTCGACAAGGGTGATGCTCCCGCCGTTGCCGAAGAAAAATTTGTTGCTCCCCGCGTTATCGACGAAAAAGAGTATTACGAATCGATGTAAATTTTTTTTGGCATTTTTGGTGTAAAGTCAGATTTTTTTGTATCTTTACAACCGGAAAAATTGCAAAAGTTATGACAACATTCGCATTAAACAATCTTTGGACTTATATTCAAGGTCTTACATTGGCACGTGCCGACCGTGAATGGTTGGCAAGCAAACTTATGGAACCTTCTGCTGACGAAATTGAAACTAAACGTCAGCAAGAATTCGTCAAGGATTCGCTTTACCGTGCGCTTGATGGATTTGAAGCCGCCAAACGTGAAGGTAGAAAACTAACCACGATAGATGAATTTTTAGGGGAATTAGAAAAAGAGGGTATCAAATGAATGTTGTTATTAGTCTTGAAACTGAGTTCAAAAAACGTTTCAAACAGTTGGCAAAAAGTACCATTCACTTGCAAACGACCTCTTGGAATTAAAGAATAGTTTACTTGAAGATCCTTTTCAAGGTGTTGATTTAGGAGGTGGAGTTCGTAAGGTTAGAATGTCGATAGGAGCCAAAGGAAAATGAAAAAGTGGTGGCGCACGTGTGTTAACATTAACTGTTTTGATTGCAGGAGACGCTGATTTAACACTTTTGACAATTTATGATAAGAGTGAAATAGAGAATGTTTCGGATAATTATATAGAATGGCTTTTGGAGCAGCATAAGAAAAATAAGAATATTTAACAATTAAAATATATACCATTATGGCAAAAGAAAAAAACGAAGAGCCCGTAGATGCTAAGGCTGAGAAACTTAAAGCCCTACAACTAACGCTCGATAAAATAGATAAGGACTACGGCAAGGGAACGATTATGAAACTCGGCGACCGTGCCGTTGACGATATACCCTCGATACCCACCGGCTCAATCGGACTTGATTACGCTATCGGCGTGGGTGGCTATCCAAGAGGCAGAGTTATTGAGATTTACGGACCTGAATCCTCTGGTAAGACCACTCTCGCTATCCACGCCATTGCCGAGGCACAGAAAATGGGCGGAATTGCCGCTATTATCGACGCCGAGCACGCTTTTGACCGTACATACGCCGAAAACCTTGGTGTAGACGTTTCATCGCTTTTGATTTCGCAGCCCGACTGTGGCGAGCAGGCTTTGGAAATTGCCGACTCGCTTATCCGCAGCGGTGCTTTGGATATTATCGTAATCGACTCTGTGGCAGCGCTTACACCTCGTGCCGAAATTGAAGGCGATATGGGCGATAGCAAGATGGGTCTCCAAGCACGCCTAATGAGCCAAGCACTCCGCAAACTTACCGCAAATATCAGCAAAACAAACACTTGTGTAATATTTATCAACCAGTTGCGCGACAAAATCGGCGTTCTCTTTGGCAATCCCGAAACCACCACCGGCGGTAACGCGCTTAAATTCTACTCTTCGGTACGTTTGGACGTTCGCCGCACAGGTCAAATCAAAGATGGCGAGGATGTTATTGGTGGACGTATCAAGGTAAAGGTTGTAAAAAACAAGGTTGCGCCGCCGTTCAAGAAGGCAGAATTCGACCTTATGTTTGGCACAGGTATCTCTATGATAGGCGAACTTATCGACCTGGCTGTGGAGATGAATATCATCAAGAAATCTGGTTCGTGGTTCTCTTACGGCGAAAACAAGATTGGTCAGGGTCGCGATGCGGTTATCACTATGCTTAAAAACAATACCGACGTGGCATCAGAAATCGAGTCGAAGGTACGCGAACAACTTAAAGGCGGCGCAGCACCCGAATCTGCCGACGACGATATCGCTTAATATTAATTAGATTTTTTACGGTCCAACGTCTTACGGCGTTGGCCTTTTTTGTTTTATAAACCTTTGATGGGTGTATTTAAGTTATAAAATAATGAAAGTTTTTAGATTTTTATTCGTGTTTTTTGCCATTGCTTTGGTGCTGGCTTCCTGCGACGGAAATAATAATGGGGATGTTAAAAATGCTGATACTCTTGCTGTTGAAGAAAAAACCGCCACATTGCTCTACGGGTTTAATGTAGATTCGTTTGATATCCATCAGGGAAAGATTACCGACGGACTCTATCTCGGAAAACTTTTTGCCGACGAAAAAATCGACAACAAATCTGTCACCACCATTCTGCAGAAAGCCAAACCTGTGTGGGACATCCGCAAGATGCGCCGTGGACAGCCATACGCAGTTTTCCGCAGCAAAAAAGACACTTCGAAAGTAAGTTACATAGTATATCAAAAAAACTTGGTCGACTTTATCGTGTTCGACTTTACCGACACTCTCGGCGTGTACAATCGTTCGCTCCAAGTTGACACCATCACCCGCACGGCATCGGTAACCATAAGTTCCAACCTTTGGACAGACTTTAAGAAGGCTGGTGTTAATCCGCTGCTGTCAAACGACCTTTCTGAAATTTACGCTTGGACTGTTGACTTTTTTGGAATCCAAGACGGAGATTATATCAAAGTGGTGTTCGACGAACTATATGTCGACACCACCTTTGTAAAATTTGGCGACGTGCATGTGGCGCTCTTCAACCATTACGGCAAGGATATCTACGCCATTCCGTTTTATCAGGACAGCCTTACGAGTTACTACGACAAGGACGGCACATCGCTGCGCCGCTCTTTCTTGAAAGCGCCGTTGGAGTATTCGCGCATAGCGTCGTATTTTAATCCTGCACGTATGCACCCGATATTGAAGATTGTGCGTCCGCACTATGGCGTGGACTACAGCGCACCGCAAGGCACACCTGTACGAGCAATCGGCGACGGAGTGGTGCTATTGGCAGAACGTGCCGCACAGTCGGGCAACTGGATCAAAATCCGTCACAACGGCGTGTATGAAACCGGCTATCTGCACCTTTTGAAATTTGCCGAGGGTATCCGCAAAGGCGCATTGGTAAAGCAAGGTCAGGTGATTGGATATGTTGGCAGCACAGGATTGAGCACCGGTCCGCACTTGGATTTTCGTGTGTGGAAAAATGGCACGCCTATAAACCCGCTAAACCTTGATGCTCCGCCCGTTGACCCTGTAAAACCGGAGAATATGGAGCGGTTTAATAAAGTTAAAGCCGAATTGCTACCGAAGTTGCCGGAATAGGATGTATTTTAATATATAAGGTGTAGGATTATTTTTTGTATTTTTTATCGAATAATTCGGAATGTGTGCCTGTGTCAATAAGAACAAGAACTAATTCGTTGTCGCGGATTTCCCATATTAAAAGCCAATCGGGTTGTATGTGACATTCCCATTGACCTTTGCGTTCTCCTGTTAGTAAGTGAGCGTGGTATCTTTCGGGAAGGCGCTCACCAATGGAAAGCATTCCAATCACAGTTTTAATAAGCGACATATCATAACCTCGCTTTTCGCAAAGACGCATTTTTTTCTTGAATACGCCTGTATATCGAATACTATACTTCTTCATCGTTGCCAGAAAAGATTTGGTTAAACAAGTCGTCTACATCTTTTGCTTCATACACCCTTCCTTCATCTAAATCTTTAAGTGCAAGTTCGTACGACGATAGTTTTTGGCGGCGGGGAATAGTAACCTTGACTACGCCTTTTAGCATAGAAATGGCGTTTTTAAGGTTTTTGAGTAGCGAGATATCCTCTACGTCTACTATAAGTTGTCCGGGCGCTGGTATAGTCATTGTGTTCATGGATAATTATGTTTTTAATCAGTTAAGGCATTGATTGTGCATATATAATAGTTATTATTATTATTTGCAAAATTCATAAAATATAAAGAATCTCAAAAATTCCTCTCTAAAAATTTTGTAATTCAAATCTTTATCTCCAAATTGCACCACAATTAAATTCATAACTAATAACAATTTAAACTACCTTTTTAACAATGAACTACAATCCTATTAACTCTCCCCATAATTCTTGGGGTAGGGTAAAGTTTACTTTTGTGCTATTTTTGTTGATATTTGTCGAATTTGTAAATAAAGCAGTAGGGCAAGAGGCGTATGCTGTGAAATCGTTAGATGAAACGACTCTTACATTTTATTATGATGACCTAAAATCAACACGCGAAGGAACCGTGTATGGAATGAATACGGGAATGAATGCTCCGGGATGGGTAAAACACCTTGGTGGCATCCCTGATAATCCTAATTATACAAAAGTTATATTTGATCCATCGTTTACCGCTGCACGTCCTACTTCATGTTATTTCTGGTTTTCCGATTTTGATAATCTTACTGCTATAACAGGCCTGGAATATTTAAATACAAGTGAGGTAACGAATATGTGTGGTATGTTCCACAATTGCATCAGGCTTGCCACTCTGGATGTAACCAAGTTTAATACTGAGAAGGTAACAGATATGTCTGGTATGTTTTCAGGTTGTTTCAACCTTTCTTCCCTTGATGTTGACAAGTTCAATACGGAGAACGTAAAGAATATGTGGGGAATGTTTCAATTATGTCGTAGTTTAACTAACATAGATATAAGTGGTTTTGATACCCATAACGTTATTGATATGAGGGCAATGTTTCAGAACTGCAGCAGTGTTACTAGACTTGATGTAAGTCATTTCAATACTGGAGAGGTAGAGGATATGGGTTGGATGTTCGAAAATTGCAGTAGCCTTACCACTCTTGACTTAACTAACTTCAATACTGAGTTCGTAGTCCGAATGGAAAATATGTTCAATGGTTGCAGCAATCTTACTGATCTTGACTTATCCAACTTTAATACTGAAAGAGTTAGAGGTATGAAAAACATGTTCAGTGGTTGTTGCAAACTTTCCACAATTAAGGTAGGGGTCTTATGGAATACTAACAACCTAACAATAGGTAGTAGTGATATGTTCAAAGACTGTACTTCGCTTATAGGTGAAAAGGGAACGACATATAACGATGCCAAAATTGACAAAGAATATGCCCATGTAGATGGCGGTACTTCTAATCCAGGCTATCTATTAAAGGGTATTTCTCCTTATGCAGTAGTGTCTGCTGATGAAACCACCTTATCATTTTATTACGATGATCAATGGGTATCCCGAGAGGGTGCGGTGTATGGAATGAATTGGAAAGATCATGGGGCAAGATGGGCTCGTAATTCAAATGTTACCCAAAATATTACCACCGTTATATTTGATGGGTCTTTTGCTGATGCGCGTCCTTTTTCGTGTCGTGAGTGGTTTAGTGGATTTGTAAATTTAACTAAAATAGAAAACATTGAATATCTTAACACAGAGAAGGTGATAAATATGAGTATGATGTTTTACGATTGTTGTAGCCTTACCGCCCTTGATGTTACCAAGTTTAAGACGGATAAGGTAAAGAATATGCACTTTATGTTTTACTGTAGTGGATCCAGCAATCTTACCGTTCTTGACTTAACCAATTTCAATACTGCAAATGTAGAGGATATGGGCGGAATGTTCCGTTGCTCGCGTCTTACCACAATTTTGATTAATGTATCAAATTGGAAAACTGATAAGGTAACGACAAATAGTCGGGTGTTTGAATGTTCCGAACTCATAGGCGACAAAGGAACAACAATGTATAAATTACTTGGAGGGGGTATAGAATACGCCCATGTTGATGAGGGTCCGTCAAACCCCGGTTATCTTACCACTGGTAAATACAAGATATTTTACAACGGTATTGATGAAAAAAACGCTACTTTGGATACCTACACCGGTGCAATCACCGAATTTATGAACGAAGAAGTTGCACTTGTAGAACCGAAAAAAGATGGTTATGCATTTGCTGGTTGGACTGGTACAACAATTACAGGGCTTACTACTCCTACCCAAAATGTAAAAATAGCTGCTACCGAAGTAGGCAACCGTATTTATACTGCTCATTGGAAACGCGTTGTATCCAAAACAGACATCACCCCACTTATCTCCCTTTCCAAAACCTACGATTGCACATCGGATGTGTATACCACCGCAGGCAAAAAACTTGATGGTAATCCAAACAATGAGGATTCGTATTTGGAGTATGCCGACCAAGTTACGGGTGAAACTATTCGTTGCTTGGTTAAGGCAGAATATGTGGATGCTAACGGCGATGCCACTGCTTCGTCGGTTGATGCCATAGGCATAAAAGTTTCTGCCGTGAACGA
Organism: Bacteroidales bacterium; assembly: GCA_017645985.1. GTDB lineage: Bacteria > Bacteroidota > Bacteroidia > Bacteroidales > UBA3824 > UBA3824. Next base: position 14,710 of record JAGCNK010000227.1, read on the forward strand.
TGCTAATGGCAAACAGATTATCCAAATCAAAAATGGAGGCTCTTACAGCCTCACCGAAGATTATGTTTTTCAAGATTTGATATTCGACCAAACCGACGGCGTAAAAATTGACCCGTATGTAATTCATACTGCTGATTTTACTCCCTCTTATAGCGACCTTTTGGCAGAAGGTAATGTGTTCTCTACCGAGAAGGCTTTCGACGGCACTGCCGATGTTGCTTTTTCTAATAATATCACCAATGTCCCGGGTATCAATTATCAACATCCAAATATCCCGTGCGGCGATGTATTTGTGAATATAATATCAGCCAAATTGATCGACAACAACAATCAACCTATAACAGAACAAGGCTCCGGCTATGGTCTTGAAGTGGTGTTTGAACTTAACAATCCCGATTACATTTTTGAAAACAATACCAAAACCATTGCTCTGCAATACCCTGCCAACGAGGTTAACGGCAAAATCACTCCTGCCACCGAGGATATCGAAATTACTTTTGCAAATGTTGATGCCGATGGTTGCATTGTCGCCGATGCGTCGAATGAACATTTCTGCAAAGGCAAGGCTGTAATTGAGTTTACTGTAGCAAAAGGAAATCCGCAAAACTATTCTATTGAATTCGATGGCGGTGAAATTTCATCGCAGAGTGGCGCTATCACCGGCAACAGCATAGAAATTGCATTGCCCAAAGAACTTCTTCCCGATACTTACATCGGCACAATTGAGCTTGCCGATGCCAACGGTAAATCTACCGGCAAACTACCACTCAAGGTGATTGTGCAATTGCCGTACTATACCATCGTAACCCTCTACAACGATGTGGCAGCGGTAAACCAACTTGCAGGCGAGTTTTCGGCATACAAATGGACCGAAAATGGCAGTGAAATCTCCGGAGCTAACAGCCGTTTGCTGCAATACTCTTTCAATAAATCATCGGTATACACCGCCATACTCACCAAAACCGACGGCGGCAGTTACGAAACCTGTCCGCTCGATCTTTCCAGAATAACCGAAGGCGGCACAGAGGTGAATGTTTATCCCAACCCCGGCAACTCGTTGAACGATGTGTATGTGGAAATTACCCGCAACTATCAACCCGATGCTAACAACCGCATTTTTATCTACAATCTCAACGGATGCCTTGCCAAGCAGATAAACGCACCTCAGGAGAAAAACACCATTCAGTTGCCTTCAGGCAACTATTCGGGCGTGTATATCCAGAACGGCGAAAAGGTTCCTTTTAAACTAATTGTAAAATAATCTACTCAAATATCAGACAATGAAAAACTTAGCAATAGTCACCATAATAATATTATCAGCCACAGCCACTATGGCTCAGCGGCAGAATACTTTTGTAGAACTCAACGCTGGATACAATATACACGACGTAAACACCAAAATCACCGACGGCAAAAAAGGTCTCGGCGGCGGTTTGGCTCTCTACGGCGGTTTCGGACACTATTTTTCGGAGCATTGGG
>JAGCNK010000228.1 GCA_017645985.1 Bacteroidales bacterium
ACCTCTTTGAAAAGGTGTTTTGCCAAGCCTTCAAAAATCTGCAAAATGTCTTCCTGTTCTACAAAACTCATCTCGCAGTCGATCTGGGTGAATTCGGGCTGACGGTCGGCACGGAGGTCTTCGTCGCGGAAGCATTTTACAAGCTGGTAGTATTTGTCAACGCCTGCCACCATCAACAGCTGCTTGTACTGCTGAGGGCTCTGCGGCAGAGCGTAAAATTCGCCGTGATGAAGTCGTGAAGGCACTACATAGTCTCTTGCTCCTTCGGGACTTGAATTGATAAGCATAGGAGTTTCTACCTCCATAAAGCCTTGAGCGTCGAGGTATTTTCTTACTTCGAGACTCATTTTGTGGCGCATAAGCAAGCCCGAAATAATCGGACGGCGGCGGATGTCCAAATAGCGGTATTTCATCAGCAAGTCTTCACCGCCGTCGGTGTTGTCTTCGATAGTGAAGGGCGGAATTTCTGATTTGTTGAGTATATTTAATTGGCTTACAGTAATTTCAATGTCGCCAGTGGGTAGTTCTTTGTTTTTGCTGGTGCGCTCTGTAACTGTGCCGATGGCTTGGATTACAAATTCGCGACCGAGTTTTCTTGCCTTTTCGCAAAGTTCGGCGTTGGTCTCCATATTGAAAACCAACTGGGTGATTCCGTATCTGTCGCGGAGGTCGACAAAGGTCATACCTCCGAGGTTGCGTACCCTCTGCACCCATCCGCTGAGGGTTACGGTCTTATCTACGTCTGCTATACGCAGTTGTCCGCAATCGTGTGTCCTGTACATTTCTAAATTGTTTAAAAACTTTCTTTTGTAAAATGCAAAGGTATAGTTTTTTTTGTGAAATGGTGCGGGGTAAAGGAAAAAAACTTTTAAAAGTGCCACAAAATACAAAAAATCCCTTGCAGTGCCGTGTGGGTTGGCTGCAAGGGATTTTTGATATGGAGTTATGCTATATTGTTACGGTCTTCCGCCGGGGCCTCCGAACCCGCCGCCGAATCCACCACGTCCGCCGCCGGGAGCGCCAGGACCGAATCCGCCGCCGGGATATCCGCCGGGTCTGCCTTGACCAGGACCGAATCCGCCAGGACCGCCTTGGTTACGTGCACCTTTGCCGCCAAAGAGGTTGAGACGGTAGATTATGTGCAACATAATGTATGAGTTGATGGTGTTGTACTCGGTGTCGCTACGACGCTGTGCTGTGATGCTGCGGCTGTAGTTGCTCAGCTGCTGCAAAATGTCGTAAAACTGAATCGACACTGTGAGCGGTTTGCCACGTAGAAAACTGTGAGAAATCTGCGCGTTCCAAACAAGCTCGTCGGTATTCATAGAGTTGTCGTTGTAACCGCGACGGCTCTGGTTGTGCAAGTCGGTGGTGATGCTGCTGCCCCAAGGTGCGTAGATGTTGAGCGATCCACCGTATGTGAACTGTTTTGTGTCGAGATTGCTCTGTTTCTGCAACTCGTTGTTGTTGTGCATATAAGTGAGGCTTCCGTCCACAGCTATTTCAAGCCAGTTTTTGCGCCAGCTTGCCTGCAAACGCTCCATTACGGTGTTGGAGTGCGAGGTGTTCTTTTTGGTAGCATTGTCTTGCAAGAGAAAACCAACGTCGTTGTTGTAGTTGTACATTGTGAATGAGTTGATATTCCAGATGCCTGCCGAGTCGAGGGCTGTGTTGAACATAAAGCCAGAGTTGATTCCCCAGTTGCCGTTGATGTTTTCGGGTTTGGTTACCTGAACGTCGGTGATGGGGTCGTGGCTTACCTTCGAAGCAATGGCGTTTTTGGTGGTGTTGAAGTTCACGAACGTCATGATTGTGCGCATGTGCTCGCGGATATAAGTGTTGTAGTTGAGTCGGAAGTTGTTGGTAAACGACGGTTTCAAAGCCGGGTTACCTTGAGTGATACGCTGTGGGTCGCTGTCGTCGGTGATGTCGAGAAGGTCGCTCATAGAGGGTTGCGATGTGGTTCCACGATATGTGATTTCCAAACGGGTGAGGTCGTTAGGATTGTAACGGTACTCGAATGTGGGGGTTACGTTGAATACGGTGCGAGTGGTGTCAACATCGTTACCCTGGAAATTCTGAACAAATTTGGTTTTCTGAGGCTCCATCATTGCGCCCACGTTCAACTGGTATTTGTCGCGGATCATGCGGAAGTTGACGTTCATATCGTGGATGAAGTTCTCATACTTGGAGTAGCGGCTTATGGATTGGTCTAAGTATTCGTCGCTGAGGGGCGAGTCGATTCTTGAAAAATAATTGTCCCATTTGCGGTATTGCTGTTCAACTCCGAGGAAAGGATTCTGGCTGAACTTGCTATAGTCGTATGTGGAACGGTCGCTCTCGCTGTACTTGTATTGAAACTGGTAGCTGAACTGCAAGTAGGTGCGTGCCCAGATAGGCTCGCTGTAAGTGGCTTGCACAGCGTAGTTCCAGTTGTTGGAAGGTGTAAGGTTGTAACGGTTGGTAAAAGTAGAAAAGGGATTGCCCGCGGCATCCTTTTGCATATAGCGGATGTAGTCTTGTGTAGAAATCTGCTTGTTTTCTGAGTCAGAATATCCTGCGTCGGCACGCAATGTAATGTTGCGACCGTTGTTGCTGAGTCTGCGGTTGTATTGCAGCATACCGCTAAACCTGGTGTTTGAGCCAAACGAAAGGTTGCTTGAGCTGTTGGATGTCAACATAATGCTGTCGGACACCAAACTTTCGATAGAGATAGCGTCAAGCGGGTCAAGCACATAAAGATAAGGGTCTTCGTTGAAGCTTCCCGATCTGTTTCTTGAACTGCCGTCGTTGGTAGAGAAGTGTGCAGTGGGACGGAACATAATGTTCGTCATAGAGTCGGGCTGCCATTCGAGGCGACCCTGGATGTTCCAACTGTCGTTGCGGGTGTAGTTCTGGTTGATAGAGTTGGAGAATGTGCTAGGATTGTAGAAGTTTTCTACAGCCTGCTTGCTGAGCACGTCGCCATCGCTGTGGTTCCAACGCACGCTTCCGTCAATTTTGAGCTTGTCCTTTTCTTCAAAGTTGTAGTTCAAGCCAATCATCTTGGTAGCGTTCAAACCGTTGCCGCCCATACGGAAACGTCCGCCGCCGCCACCGCCGAAACCACGGTCGCTTACGTTGTTGGCATTGGTCATAAGCATAATGCGCGATTTGTCGGCAAAATATGCGCCCATTCCTCGCCAGGCGTAACGGTTCTCAGTGCCGAGACCCAAGTCGAGGTTGGTGAACATACCTTTGTTCATACCAGGTTTGATGCCAAAGTCGAGCACTGTCTCCTCGTTGCCGTCTTCAATGCCGGTAACACGAGCCAAATCGCTCTTCTGGTCGTATGCCTTAACACGGTTAACAATAGAGGTAGGAAGGTTTTTCATTGCGGTCTTGGTGTCGCCGGTCATGAATTCCTTGCCGTCCACAAGAATTTTGGTAACTTGTTTTCCGTTGATTGTGATTTTTCCGTCGTCGTCAACCTCCGCACCGGGAAGTTTTTTTACCAATTCCTCAATAGCGGAGCCTTCGGGTGTGCGGTAGGCGTCCACATTGTAGATAAAGGTGTCTCGTTTTACAGCCACCTTTGCGCCGTAAGCCTTAACTGTGGCCTGGTCTAGCAAAATGGCTGAAGGTTTGAGCTGAAGTTTGCCAAGGTTCACGTTCTTGCTCTGCTTGATGCTAACGTGCTTGACCAAAGGATCGTAGCCAACGCTAGAAATTTTTATCAAAAAGTCGCCGTCGGCTGTGGCGTTGATTCTGAATACGCCTGATTCGTTGCTTATACCGCCTGTTACAAAAGTGCTGTCGGGTTTTAGCAACCTCACTGTTACGTTAATTGCCGGCTCTTTGGTGTCTCCGTCGATCACTGTGCCGGAAATCTCTCGTTCTTGAGCAAATGCCGACACAGCCATAAGAAACAAGGCCGCCGTCAGCAAAAATAATTTTTTCATTTTATTGTTATCTGGTTTAATTAAGACAAAGTACTCCTTTGACCGCTTTTTTGGGCAATGGTTTAACAATAATGGAAAAAAAACTACAGCACCTGATTTTCCCACAACTTATAAAACTCGCCTTTGTTGTTGATTAGTGTCTGGAAATCACCTTGTTCCATAATTTTGCCTTTCGACATTACTATAATGGTGTCGGAATTTTTGATGGTGCTGAGGCGGTGGGCTATGGTGATGATGGTTTTGCCACGGGCGCGGAGGGTCTGCACGGCGTTGAGAACGTATTTTTCGGCAATGGAGTCGAGTGCCGACGATGCCTCGTCGAAAATGTATATCTCTGGGTCTTTGTAGATTGCTCGGGCTATGGCAAGACGCTGTTTTTCGCCGCCAGATAGTTTTGAGCCGTTTTCGCCCACAAGGGTCTCCAAACCTTCGGGTAGCGATTCCACAAAGTCGTTGAGACCTAGAAGGTTGATAATCTCCTGAATCTTAGGAATATCGGGCGAATATTCGCCAATGGCGATGTTCGACAGTATTGTGCCCGAGAAAAGCGTAATTTGTTGAGGTACAGTGGATATAAGACTTCGTATGCTGGTGTTGGAGAGGTGGCTGAGTTTGAGGTCTCCGATAAAGATAGCTCCTTCGTTGAGGGGATAGAGGTTTTGAATAAGGTTGGCGATGGTGGTTTTGCCGCAGCCGCTTTCGCCCACGATGGCGGTGGTGCTGCCTTTGGCTATGCGGAGGTTGAGTTTTTCAAAAATCTTTTTGCGTGTGCCGTAGGTGAACGATACGTCGGAGAAGACTATGTCGCCAATATTTTCGCGGGTGAGGGGAATCTTGTCGGTGGCTTCCTCGCGTTCAAGGTCGATGATTTCAAACAGACGGTCGGCAGCGATTTCTGCCTCACGAAACGACTTGTTTGAACTAATGAGTTCGGAAATAGGTCCGGTGAAGTATCCTGCGAGTGCATAAAACGACATCAGTTCGCCAGCTGTAATGTCGCCGCCGAGCACAAAGTAACTGCCTGTCCACAAGAGTATTATGGTAAACAGCCGCGACACGAACATAGATGCGTTTTCTGAGAAGACCACATTTTTCGACGACCCGTAGGTGGTGTACATCATCTTCACAAAGCGGTTTTCGGTCTTGTTGTTGGTGTAATCCTCTATGCCGTACTGCTTTATGGTTCGCACTGCGTTGAGCGACTCCACCAACTGGCTTTCGAGCGAGGCGGTGTCTTCCATCACCTTGCGTTCCACTCGTTTGTTTACTTTGTCGGTGATATAATAAATTATTACATACAGCGGTATCACTGCAAGCATTATAAGCGCCAGCCGCCAATGGTAAAAAAACATCATACCAAACGATAATATCACTATCAATCCATTGACTATCATTTTGATAGAGGTAGAATTGATAAAATATCTGATATTAAACGCATCGTTTACCCTTGAAATAATTTCGCCCACACGCATTGTGTCGAAAAACTGCTGCGGTAGTTGCAAGAGGTGTTTGTAATAACCCATTATAAGTTGCGCATCCATCATCTGACCTGTGCGCAGAGCCATCATATTTTGGAAAATGCCTATTGCAAACTGCAAAATCAGCAGCACTACCATAATGAGTCCCAACAGGTTGAGTAAGTTGGTATTGCCGCCTACAAGCACATAGTCGGTGATTTTTTCGATATATATCGACATCGAAAGTCCGAGCGCAGTAAAGCATATTGCTCCTATAATAGCCTGTATCAATACTTTGCGATGAGGAATCACAAGGTTTTTGAGGTGGGTGAACACCGAAATGCGCTTTTTGCCTGTTTCGAAATTTTCCGACGGACGCAAAAGTATCAGCACGCCCGACCATTCTTTCAAAAAGTCCTCTTCTTTAACGTTTTCGGTGCGTCCGATGGCGGGGTCCATTATTTTGAGCACACCTTTTTTATAGCCGTAAATCACCACGTAATGATACAGTACGGCGTCGTCTATTTGTCTGACAATGTGTGCAATAGTGGGAAACGGCAGGTTGGGCAGCGCGGCTTTTGTGCCTTTTACGCCCTTGGCGGTGAATCCGATTTTCGACGCAGCCTTTATCATTCCCAAAACATTTGTTCCGCGCATATCGGTGCAGGCGTACTGGCGTATGCGGGCTATCGACAAGTCGAGTTTGTAGTGCGCCGCTATCGATTTGAGGCAAGCCGCTCCGCAGTCGTAATAATCGTGTTGTAGTACGTTCTTGTTCATTTTTGTAGCGGTATTTGTTTGGGATTAAACCAGTCGTCAACTTTGTCGAACAGCAGTTGCCACAGTGTGCGGCGGGTGATGAGGAACCTTGCCGTGAGGGTCATACCTTTTTTGATTTCCACTGTGTAGCCGTTTTTGAGGCTGAGCGTGTTGCCTATGAGGCGGCAGCGAACCACAAAATACGACGATGTGCTTTCGATGCTGATGTTTTTGTCGATGTCTTCCACGGCGGCAACTCCGAGTCCCCATTGGTTGTAGTCGAACGCGTCGTAAGAGAGTTTCACCTCCTGGTCTTTGGCTAAAAATCCAATGTCGGCAGGCGAAACGTAACATTCGGCAATGAGGCTCTCGTCGGGTGAGATTGATGCAAGTTCCTGACCTGTATAGATATACGAGTTCGGCTGAATCTGCGTCTGTGTGATGAGCGTGCCTGATGCGGGTGCGGTAACTATGTAGTTGCTCAGTTCGGATTCTATGCGGTCGATTTCGCCGTTGCAGGTAATTAGTTGCTGTTCAAGTTGTTTCTTGGTGTTCTGCCACGTAGCCAACTGCTGCTGTGATGCGGTTTCGAGCGAGTTTTTGGCATTGCGCCAACGGTCTTCCGCCTGTTCGTAGTCGGCTTTGGAGGCAAGTCCGCTGTTGTACGACTCTTTTAACCGCTGATAGTCGCGCTCGGCTTGTTCAGCCTTGGCTCTTTCGCCTTTGGTACGCTCT
>JAGCNK010000229.1 GCA_017645985.1 Bacteroidales bacterium
AACACAAACGTTTCTGACGTTGACAAAACTCCCGAAGGCTGGATGGGCTTGGATATCGCTGATAAATCTATCGCCAAATTCGAGGAAGTTATCACATCTTCTAAGACTGTTATCTGGAACGGTCCTATGGGCGTGTTCGAGATGGACAAATTCGCAAAAGGTACATCGGCTATCGCTAAGGCTGTTGCCAAAGCTACTGCCAACGGCGCTTTCACCCTCATCGGTGGTGGCGACTCTGTAGCAGCTATCAACAAAAACGGTCTTGCCGACAAAGTTAGCTACGTATCTACCGGCGGCGGCGCTATGCTCGAATATATGGAAGGCAAACAACTACCCGGCATCGTTGCTATCCGTGGATAATCACAACGAACTCAGTTCCCTAAAGGAATGAAATAAAGAAAGGGGAGCGTCGGTTGACGCTCCCCTTTCATTTTCAATATCAAATCAATAATTCACTGTTCTCTGTTCATTATCCCTCAAAGTGGAACGACACTATAAAGGCGTTGCTCTTCATATCCTTGATAGCCTGAGTGTACTTGGTGTCGTCGTACTGTAGGCAGTTTTTGATTCCCTTGCTGTATTTCAGCTCTATGGAGAACTTGAAATACTGAAGGTAGAAGTCAAATCCCCCACCCCACTCTATGCACGGGTCTATCTTGTTGAGTTTCACCGAAAGCTCGCCTTCCTTGGGTTTTCCGGCGGTAAGGTCGTACCTCAAATTGCCGCCCGCGATAAGGTAGGGAGCCACATTGTGCATGCGCTCGGCACGGTATTTAAACTGCACAGGCAGTTCCAACAGGGTGCTGTTGACGCTGATGGTCTCGTTGGTCATCTCGGTGGTGCTGCCTTCGAGATAGTAATAATATACAAGGTCGCGCTGGTTGAACGAGAGGTCGAACAGCACGCGGAAGTCGAAATATCTGTTGAGCCTGAGGTTTGCCACGGGACCCACGTGAAATCCTGTATATCTCTTGGCCTCGATGCCGTAGATGTCGGTACGCTCGTAAAAGTCGTCGCACTGGGTGATGCCGAAGGTCATAGAGTTGATGCCGACCGAAAAGCCGAAATGGCACAGCTTGTTATTGTAATCGTGCAGATTGCGCATACCCTTGTGCTGGGCGTTGGCTGCGGCGGTAGTAAGTATCAGAAGTACTAATATATAAAGGTGTCTCATTTTTATAATTATTTCAACAACATTTATATATAAACACCGTAAAAAGGATTTTTATTTTAGGAAAAAGGTTAATTTTTCTTCCCTACCCTATTTTTCGCCCCAGTAGATGGCTGCTATGCCGCAGCTTAGCCATTTAAGATGTGTGTTTTTGTATCCGCAGGTCTTCATTATCTCCACAAATCTTTCGCCGTAGGGAAAATGGTCGACGCTCTCGGGCAGATACTTGTATGCGCTGCCGTCCTTAGACACTATCTTGCCGGCCACAGGCAGAATCTTGTGAAAATAGAATCCGAACACACCTTTTACCAAAGGGTTTGACGGTTCGCTAAGTTCCAACACCACAAGCCGCCCGCCGGGTTTAAGCACACGGAGTATCTCGGTGAGACCCGCAGGTATGTCGGCAAAGTTTCTCACTCCGAATCCCACTGTGGCGGCATCGAAGGTGTTGTCGTCGAATGGCATACAAAGCGAATCGGCCTTGATAAACTTTATCTTGCTGTCGAGCTTGGCGCGGCGTGCTTTCTCCACAGCCACGTTGAGCATATTCTGCGAAATATCTATGCCAATGATTTCGGAGGCGTTGGTGCGCTTAGCCTCCAGAATAGTGAAGTCGCCTGTACCGGCGGCAATGTCCAAAAGGTTTTTGGGATTGTTTTGCGCGGCTATCTTGATAGCCTTTCTGCGCCATATTCTGTCGATACCGGCTGTGAGAGAGTGGTTTAGCAGGTCGTATTTGGGAGCAATGTTGTCAAACATCATCTCCACCTGCTCGCGCTTGCTCTTGTCGCTGTCGGCGTATGGTCTTACTTCCATTTTTTAATAATAGAGAAAATCGATGTCGCCGTCCATTAGGCGCATACCGATGGTTTCAAACATATTTTTATCGTAAATAATTCGGCTGATGTCGATCTTGGAGAACTGGATAGTGCGCATGTCGGTCTCCTTTGAGTTGCCCACGCCGTCGCGTACTATGTAGCCCCAGGGCTTGCCGTTGTCGCCAAACACCATGCGTTTCTCCTCAAACGAGAAATTGTAGCCTACCTCCTCGAGAGCGTAGTCGGGGTCGTACTCCTTGGTGTAATACGAGTTGCAGGTGAGCAGAAGCTTGTGGTTGTAGAAATAGTAGACCGTCTTCTCCTCGTTTTTGTTGTTGTAGATGCGTCCGGTGTAATATTCAAAGAGTGCGTAGCCGTTTTTCTCCTTGCTCAAAAGGAACTTGAAGTCGTTGGTGTTTTCCAAAAGAAGGGTGTCGCACATCTCCTCGTCAAAATAGAAATTGTCGCCGAAGCTTACCAGCTCGGTCTTCTCATATTTAACATTTTTTAACGCCTTGTCGAACACGCTGATGATAGAATCCGACTTGGCGAGAATTTCGTAAGATTCTTGAGCCGTGGCCACAACCGCCATGAGCAATGTACTGAGGGCAATAAGGAATATTTTTTTCATAGTACGTTTAATTAAATCTATCATTTACAATATATCATTGTTTAACGGCATTTTTCCAAATCTGTTCCATATCGTTGTCGGTGCCGAACTGCTGGTCGGAATACAACGCGCCTTTCTGCTCTATGTCGAAATTGCGCTGCTGCACGTCGAAAACATGCTGCTCGGGGTCTTGCTGCTGACCTGGACGCACTTCGGTGTTGTTCTCCTCCACTTTTTCGGGCTCCACCTCGCGGGTTATTCCAAAACGGCGGTTGCGCAGTATCATACGCAGCAGGGTGATAATGTATTCAAGGTTGACAGCCACCTGCTTAGGACCTTGCAGCGACGGTATCTCGCTGATTACCGAGATGTTTTCGCCCGACATGTTTGCCACGTTGAACACCATGCCGCCGCCTATGGGCTGCTCCTCGTTGTCGATAAAGGTGTGCTCTATCTCGCGCATGTCGTTGCGTATTGATGTGATGTCGGAGAAATAAAACTCGTTGGTAGACACATTGGTGATGGTATTGTCGAGCCAGTTGTAGTTGCATTTGTAGAGGCTGATATAGTGCATTGTAAGCACCAGAATCTGCACACGCCACACCGAATAGAGATATGTGCCGTCGGCATTGGCCTGACGTTGAATGTTTTCGGAATCGATGCCCGGCGTTGTCCAATATACAGGCACGGGAATGATAATGAAGTTTTCGGGACGAACGTCGCTCATATTCAATCCAAGAGTGGTTATCGACTTGGGTTTCACATTGTCTTTGAGGTCGCGGATCAGCCAGGCTATCATCTGCTCCTCCTTGGGACGCTGCGCGAAAATCTTCTTCTGGGTGAGGTACGGCATAATGAACCTGTAGTAGTGCCAAAAGGCAAACACAAAGCACGACAGGCTCACAAGCACTGTGGGCACGGCGTTTTTGAGGTAGAAAATCATAATCAGACCCATCAGAGTGCCGGCGTATGCCAGCAGGGCGTGACCCGAGGTGAGCGATGGAAAATCCACATGGTTTATCTTAAAGTAGTTTTGGATAAGCATCCTGCGGTCTTCCTCGCTGAGTTCGTGCTCGGCAAAGGGGTTGCGGTCGTTCGGTTTATTTGGTTTGGCTTGTTCTTCCATAATTGTAACGTCAATATAATTGGTTTATAGACATTTGAGTTCCGTTGTTGAGTAGTATGGTGTAATCGGCGGTGTCGCCGATTTTTATTTCTTTGTTTAACAGCAATGAAGCCTCTGCGCCGTTAAAGAACTTTATTCCTCCGAATTGCGAAAGGTCGCCGAATCCCTCCACACGGTACACGCTGCTGTAATCGGCAAAATCTTCGATGTCGCCGCCCTTGTAACGGCGTATGCCCACGTCGGCCCTGAAACTGCGTCCGCTGGGCATCTGTATGTTGATGCCGGTGATTATGAGGTCGAACGTGTTGTCGCGGATGTTGTTGGGAATATCGTTGTATAGCGAGAGGTCGGTGTCGGAATAATCCTTCGACGCTATTGATTTCAGCATCTTGATAATAGCCACTGCCGCCGCCTTGCGAGGAAGCTTGCGGTCAATGTCGTCGCCCGATGCGCCGCACTCCACCAGTATCGTAGAAGTGCCCCACAGCATCATATTGTCGCCAAAGGCATTGGGCATAAAGCTGTCGCTATACTTGCCGATACATCCGTCGGCGTAGGGTCTTATGTAATCTGCCGCCGAGGCTATCAGCTGCATCGACGCCTTGCGTATGTCGTTCACGTCGCCCTCGGCATTGTATTTGGGGGCAAGGAAAGATATCATAGTCTGCTTACGGTCAGGCAGTGTGGTGTAGTACTGCTCCTGGTCGTGAAGGTTGAACCCGAACGATGGAGCAATGTCGCCGTGAAGCTTTTTCAAGATACGTGACTCGGGGGCAGATAGAGCCAGTACGTCGCGGTTGAGGTCGATGCCCATAGCGTTTCGGCGGCAGAACTTGTCGTTGCCAAAAGGATTGAGCATAGGCAACGCGCACACGGTGAGGCTCTTGAGCAATGGCAGTGCGGTAACGGTTTCCAGATAGTTCATCACGTCGAGCAGTGCGAGCGTAGACACGGGCTCGTTACCGTGCATCTGGCTCCACAGCAGCACTGTGGTCTTGCCGCTGCCGATGGTGTAGGAATAGATTGAGTGTCCCGCCGACGAAAGTCCCTCGATACGCTCCGCAAAACGTGTCTTGTGACGGCGCATCACAGGCAGGAACTCATCGTAGCTGAAACGGCGTTTTACGAGTTCCGACTCAAAAAAATTATTGTAACTATCCCAAATATTACTACTTTTGCACTGCATAACCATTGGCTATTTTTTATTCCACAAATATATTACATTTTTGGTAAATTTTGATAAACATTATAAATAAAACACATTTAAAATGAAAATAAGATTATTAACTTGCTCAGTATTGGCAGCAATAGCGTTTTCAGGCTGCGAGCAACCCCCTAAACAACAGGCACAGTTCTCGTGCCAATATCCTGTAACATACTCTCTTGATTCCATTCAAAACCTTGCTATTGAGGATATTATCAAAGACGGAAAAATAGGCGCAAAGGTAAAGGGCGAGGCTCTGCCTTTCAACACTTCCGATTCCGAAGGATTCATAAAACTCACTATGAAAATGAACCTCCACCCGATGTCAGAGGCTTTGGGACAGGCTTTCGGCGGCAACATTTTCTACGCGCTCGACTCTGCCGGCGCTATCAACTCGGCATTCCTGCTCAGCGCCGACAATAAGACTCTCTACGTTTATCCCGACGAGATTGCCGCTCAGTCTACCAACGACGCCACTCCCGAGGAGACTTCGCTCTATATGCAAGGTTTGGCAGATGCGCCTTTGCACGCAGTTTCGATGGCATTGCAGCTTGCCAACCAAGACAACACCACCCCTCAATTAGAACTTCTTCACCCCAAAAGCATTTATATGCTCGGCAAGGTGGATGTGGAGATGCCCAAACAGCGTTTCGACCTCAGCGGTTTTGCTATCTACAAGGGCAGGACTATCTGCATCGCCGACAAGTCGTGGACTACCGACGTCTACTATTTCGACACCACTGCCACAGGCGAGTTTAACGTAAGTTACTGCTGCAAAGGTCCCGACTACAAGACCGAGGACTGCGACATTGAGGCTGTGGACGTTTACAACAATCAGATTGTGGTTTCGGAAGAGACCAACAACCTTATGTACATGCAAAACAAGAAGGGCGAGTTTGAACTTATGCCCACCGACTTTACCAAACTCGAAGCCGACCTTTCGCGCTGGGGAGCAGCCAACGCCGGTGTTGAGGGTTTCTGCGTGGATGCTAAAAACAATACAATCTACTTTGCCAAAGAGCGCGAACCCCGCCGACTTTTCTCCTACGATATGAAGAAAAACGAATTTCATACCGATTTTGACGACGTGGTGCTGCCAAACGACGGCGACATTTCTGATATGAAATACCTCAACGGATTTGTTTATTATCTCGACCGCGCCAACTGCCTTGTTGTTCGTATCGACGTGAAAACCAAGGAGAAAGTACAATATTCTTTCCGCAAATACTCCAACAACGGCAAAGAACACATCTACAAAGCCGATTACGGAATGGCAGAGGCCCTCCTAATCACCGACAATGCTATATTTGTAGGTATGGACAACAACAACGACCCTGTATCTTCATACGGCGAAGAAATTGGTCTCAAAGCCGGCAGCACAGCACCTTCAATTTTCGTTTTCAAACGTCCCGCAGGATTCTAAAATTGATGAAATATTAATGCAGAGACGTGCCATGGTGCGTCTCTACAAAAACCCACAATCATAAAAACAAAACGGCTGCCCGAAATGGACAGCCGTTTTTTTGTTATTCTCTGAAAAAAATCACAACTCTTTTATATCGGAAGAGTTTGAAACCTAAAAAACACATCATCAAAAAAAACTTTAATCTCTAAATCTCATGAAACTATTTCCAATCGCTTCAATAATAATTCCACCTATGGCAAAAGTCTTTGTTAATCATCTTTCATCTATATAACACGCAACTTACCCGATACCCTATATCATTTAGAAAAATTCGTCAAATATTTAAAATATCGTCAAAATATAGTATCTTGCGCCAAAATAAACCAACTTTACAATGGCAAACAACAAAACCCTATCGCTCAAAAACATATATCTATCAATCAAACGCTGGCGCACTGCACGGATTATCAACAGCATATACCACAAGGCTCCCGTAGTAAAGTGCGGCAGCCAGTGCGGAGGATTTTCGATACTTGTTCCCAAAGAGAAAGAGAACCTTGTGATGATGTCGTTTGGTATCGGCACCGACCTTTCTTTTTCGGAAGACATCGCAAAACTGCTCAACCCCACCATCTACGCCTTCGACCCTACCCCAAAGTCTATCGCGTATGTAAAGCAGCATCCTCTCTACTCATCGCCAAAATTTAAATTTGAGGAGATTGGCATTTCTGACGCCGACCAGACTGTGGAGTTTCACCTTCCCAAAAATCCCGACTATGTGTCGGGCAGCATGGAGGCTCACGACGGATTGCAGACCGAAGCCATACAGGTGCAGATGAACACCCTTGCCACCATCTGCAAGGCGCACAACATACAAAAGATAGACATACTGAAACTCGACATCGAAGGCAGCGAGTTCAAGGTGCTGCCCGACGCCCTCAAATCTGGCATACCAATATCGCAAATATGCGTGGAGACCCACGAGCGTTTCTTTGCCGACAAGCGTCAAAAAATAGAATCGTTGATAAGCACTCTCGCCGCCGCAGGTTACAAATGCGTGTCAAAAGACTTTGTAGAGTGCGTATTCACCTTTGTATTAGAATAAATTTGTCTTGAATTTATCCCGATTCATTAAAATTTTTGGATAAAAAAAAGGCGAAGGTCACACAACCCTCGCCTTAATTATTTATTGGTGTCTAACGTCTTACTTAGTGTAATCCATTGCTGCGTAACGCTTGTAAGAGTTGTAGCGTGTTTGAGCGGCTTCCTTAGCAGCGGCGTAGAGTTCCTGAGCCTCTGCGGGGAACGACTTAGCAAGCGATGCGTAACGTACCTCGCCGTCGAGGAAGGCTTGGAAGTTGTCCC
>JAGCNK010000230.1 GCA_017645985.1 Bacteroidales bacterium
ATAATGGACAAGTTAGAGCAGGCTCGTAAACTTTATAAGTCGTATCACGAGATAATAACCCAACAAGACGGCAACGACACTGTTGACACAAGTCCCACATTCAAATCATACGAAGAAGGCTCGTCGCTGTTGTCGAAAGAGCAGGCAGGTTCTATGGCAGAGCGTCAGTTGAAGTTTATCAAGGCTTTGGAAAACGCTCTCATCCGCATTGAGAACAAGACCTACGGTATCGACCGCAACACAGGTAAACTTATTCCCAAAGAACGACTTATGGCTGTTCCTCACGCAACATTGAGCGTAGAGAGCAAGAAAGACGAGAAGAAGTAGAACGTAATGAACCCTTTAGTAAAAAAATCTTTGATAATAGGTCTGCTTGTGCTTATAGCAGACCAAGCGTTAAAAATTTGGGTAAAATCCCATATGTACCTTGGCGAAAGCAGTTTTCTCAATTGGGATTGGAGCTTTAGTTGGTTTCAAATCACTTTTGTAGAAAATCCCGGTATGGCCTTTGGATTACAGCTCGAGGGCACAGCAGGAAAGTATGTCCTAAGCATTTTTAGGATTGTAGCTATCATTGGTTTGATTGTCTTTATTGGTTGGATGATAAAAAAGAAAAATCCTACCACGGGCTTTATCGTATGTATGGCTCTCATTACTGCGGGTGCAATAGGAAATATTCTCGACAGTATGTTTTATGGACTGTTTTTCGGACCGTCGGGTTACAGTGCAAACCAAATTGCAGAGTTTATGCCTGCCGACGGAGGATACGCTCCGTTTTTACAAGGCAAGGTAGTGGATATGCTTTATTTCCCCATTATCGACACTACTTTACCTGAGTGGGTACCTTTTAAAGGCGGCGAACACTTCGTTTTTTTCAGCCCGATTTTCAATATTGCCGATTCTGCTGTAACTGTGGGAGTGTTTGCAATGATGCTCTTTCAGAAACGCATATTTCCTAGGACAGACGAGGACAAAGCCATAGAGGCAAAGGAGACTGCGATATAGTCAGTTACAATACAACATAAAAAAATCCTGCAAAACTCTGTTGAGGTTGCAGGATTTTTTGTTTCTGCCGAATCGTCTGCTATGACAATCCGTTGTTTTTGAACATCGTGATGTATTTTTCGTCGTGGAGAGGTATGTAGTACTGAATCCATGATTTGATGTAGGTGAGCAGCTTGATGAGGGCTATTGTTTCGCCTTCGCTGTACGAAGTGCGGAACGCCTTGATAGAGCTCAAGAACTGGTCGTGGATAGATTTGTACTCATCTAACTTGCTGTATGCAAAGTCTTTGAGGTATTTTTCCTCGAATCCGAAGTGATAGCCGGTGTAGTCGATAAGCTCGTCGACAGTGGCAAGGATGTTTGCATTAGATTCGTGACGTTTGAATACGCCGTAAATCTTGTTGGCAATGTCGAACCATTTTTTGAGCTGCGAGTCGATGATGTTGAGTCCGATTCGGAAATCATCGAAATTGATAAACGTGTATTCTGATTCGAAACCAGGCAGTTCAATCTTGTTTTTCTGCAGCAGGCCTTCGAGAATCTGGGTGCGGTTTTCAAGCTCGAACTTGTTGATGAGGCTGTCTTCCTCGTATTTCTTGCTGCGGTTGCGCTCTTCCGAAAGGTTGCTCAAGTCGTTGAGTATTATGGTGTAAACCACTTTTCCGTCGAAGATGTTGGCAGTGATCGACAGCCAAACCGAAATAGCGTTGCCGTCTTTGTTGTTGAACTTCACCTCGTGACCCTTGGTGTTGATAATGTTGCCAAATTCGGCTTGCAGCACCTTGGCCATCTCTGTTTCGGTGGTCTTGAGACCGAGAATATCGTAGATGCTTCGTCCGAGGGTTTCTGCGCTCTTGTATCCAAAGAGGTTGATAAACTGTTCGTTGACGTATGTTATGATACCCTCGTCGGTGGTGGTAATTACCGCGCCGGTGATAATGCTGAAGATATTGGTTTCGTAGCTTTCGCGCTCCTTGATAAGTTTCGAGAGCGTTACCGAGCGTCCTTTTAGTTTTTCTATTTCGCTGTCTTGCAGAGAGTTCTGCTGTTCCAAAGTCTTGTTTACAGCCTCCATCTCTTTGAGTTCCTGATAGTAGTCGTTCTCGCGGCGTGTAGAATCCTCCTGAGTAGCCTTCATCTCCTCGATGGTCTGTTTCATCTCCTCTTCCTGATCCTTCATCACCTTGGTCTGCGAGTTTGACTGCTCGAGAAGTTCGGCGGTACGTGTATTGATACGTGCGGTAGAAAGTGTTGACGCGATACTTTCGGCAATCTTTTCTACAAGTTCTATCTCGTAGTCTTTCAGCTCGTTAAACGATGCCATCTCTATAACGCCGAGTATTTCGTTTTCGATTTTTAGCGGCACAATCAGTAGCGATTTCGGGTTTGCGCTGCCTGTACCAGACTCAATCTCGATGTAGTCGTCGGGAATGTCGGTAAGATATATAGTGTATTTTTCTTCGGCGCAAGCACCTACGAGACCCTCTCCGATGTTTATCTTCTTGTCTAAGAATTTCTTACGGTTGTAAGCGTAAGCCGAAAGCAGTTCGAGGAACGGATGCTCTGGGTCGGTGTCCTGATAGATGAAGATACCGCCCTGGTTGGCTTTGAGGTATTTTACAAGGTTGACGATGATGTCGTCGGAAAGTTCGTTGATGTTCTCGGTGTGGTGACGGAGAATTTCGGCAAAAAGTGCGAGACCCTCAGTAGTCCAGTTTCGCTGAATATCCTCGCGCTGGCGTTTCGACTGTTCTTCCTGAGCCTGTTGGAGTGATTTACGCATGTTTAGCAGCGAGTTGCCGAGCACGTCCTTGTCAGACAGCGGCTGATAGTTGCTGCTGAAATCGCCCTGACCAATGGCGTGGGCAAATTCCGAAGTCTTTTGCAGACCGATTGTAAGCTGCGAAATTGAGTTTGCCGTTTCGCCAATCTCGTCGTTTGAAATCTGTTCGGTAAACTCGGGAAGCTCGCCCTCCGACAGACGCTCTGCATATTTCATCAGTTTTTCGAGCGGACGGACAATTGTATTAGCTGTAATCAGCGACAGAATCACCGACAGCACTATGGCTATGAGCATGAATGTTATAAAGGTCTTAACATTCTTGCGTCCGGCGAACACTGCGTCGTCAACAGCCTTGTTGCTTATGCCGGCTGATTTCAACTCTATGATAGACAGCATCTTGTCGATGTCGGCAATGTGTCGGGTTATTTTCTGATAGTGTTTGCGCTGTTCGTATTTCTGCTCGGCGAGATACTGTTGGGTAAGCTCCTCGATGCTTGCGGTCGACTGACCGCCACCGAAAATCTTGCGTCCGGTAGAGTCGGTCATTGCCTCCATATTCTCCTGGTCGCTGAGCTCCTTCTGCATAATAGCGTTGCGCAGTTCGTTGGGGTTGATGATGAGCTTTTGCGCCAGGTGTATCTCTTTGTAAGATACCGAGTATTCGTTGGTGTAAATCTGTTCGATAGCAAGAATTGTGTCGCGGTAGTTGCGAAGAATTGAATTGTCTAACGACTTGATTTCAGAAAGCTTGGCTACCGACTGGAAAACTTCGTTAAGTTTTTCCTGGTAGTTCTGATGGTCTTTGTGAAGCGATTTCAACTCTTTCTCGTTCTTCACGTTGGCAAAGTTGCGCAGAATCAGCACGTCTTTGGCAAGCAGATATTTGATCTGTGCCGAAGTGGTGGTCATATCCTTGGCAAAGGATATGGCTTGGTTTGATGTGTTGACTTTTTCCAATGCGTTGTATTGGTAAATGCCTAACGCAAAGTAAATTGCAGCCAATATAAAGAAGCCGAGCAGTATCTTGCTCTTGATGCTCAGATTGTTCAACAGTTGTCTCATCGTAGTCAAAATTTTTAGCGCTATAAATTTAAGGAAAATATATATAAGGTGTATCTATTTTCCACAATTTTTTTTTGGCAAAATTTGTACCGTTTTTAGAAAACGGCTTTGGCTATCTCCCTGACGTTCTCTGTGCGGCCTACGCTGAAATAGTGGAGCGCGGGAACTCCGTGTTTCATCAGCTCTTTGCTCTGGTTTATAGCCCATTCGATGCCTATTTGGTACACTTCGCTGTCGTCTTTGGCTTTCTGCACGGCGTTGGCAAGCTCGGCGGGAATATCCAGGTGGAATGTAAGAGGAATAACATTAAGGTCGCGTTTTTTGCCTAACGGCTTGATACCAGGCACGATAGGAACAGTGATTCCAGCCTCGCGGCAACGGCGTTCCCACTCAAAAAACTTGGCATTGTCGAAAAACATCTGGGTGACAATGTAGTCGGCTCCGGCGTCAACCTTGGCTTTTAGATACTTCATATCGGTTTCAAAGTTGGGCGCTTCGGCGTGTTTTTCGGGATAGCCTGCCACTCCTACCGAAAAGTTTGTCGCCTCGGTGTTTTTGATGTCGTGGTCGAGGTAAATGCCTTTATTTAAGTCCATTATCTGCTTCACCATCTCGTCGGTGTGACTGTATCCGCCCGGCTCGGGAATAAAATAGCGTTCGCCTTTGGGAGCGTCGCCACGGAGAAGGAGGATGTTCTCAATTTCCAGGAAGTTGAGGTCGATGAGGATATTCTCGATGTCCTGCTTGGTCATTCCGCCGCAGATAAGGTGAGGCACGGTGGTAACGCCCGGGAAACGGTTTCGGATAGCGGCAGCGAGAGCCACAGTTCCGGGACGTTTGCGGACAAGCTTTTTTGACATCACATTGTTGTCGATTTGCTTGTAAACAGTCTCGTCTTGATGATATGTAATGTTGATATTCAACGGGTTAAACTCTGTGAGGAGTTCAATTTTCTCATATAGGCTCTTGGCGCTGTGACCCACGAGCGGAGGCACTATCTCAAACGAGAAATGTGTCTTTTTTGTGTTTTTTAGAATTTCGGCTATTTTCATCTTTATGTGTCTAATTGTGCTTACAAAGGTGCAAAAAAATTTTTTTTAAAAAAAATGAAAAATATTCAGTTGGTTTGTGTATATTTACGCATGATTTTTGCGGCAGTACCGCATTATAATATTAAAGTGTTGGAAATGAACAAAAAAGTATTTCTTGGCGGTACAGCCAACGGATCATTGTGGCGCGAGATTTTGAAACCGAAACTCAAAATCGACTATTTCGACCCAGTTTTGCCTCACAGGACAGAGGAGGCTTATCAGCGCGAACTGAAAGAACGTCGCGACTGCGATTATTGTCTTTATGTTATAACGCCTAAAATGACTGGGTGTTATTCAATTGCTGAAGTTGTTGACGATAGCAACAAACATCCCGATAAGACAGTGTTCTGTTTTATTGATACGGATGATATGGCTGAGTTCTCACCTTCACAGGTGAAATCACTTGTGGCGGTGGGGCGTATGGTGGAGCGCAATGGCGGACATTGGCTCAGCAATCTCGACGAGGTGGCCGATTTCCTCAACCATTCTGTGGATAATAAAGACCATAAAGAATCGCTTGAGTAATTGATTATTGATCTGTATTATTTAAACAAAAGATATAAACACATTATCATTATAAAGTATGGCAGAAGAAGCACCGAAAATTATTTTCTCGATGTCGAGGGTATGCAAGACTTTCCCTCCGGCAAAAAAAGTATTGAACAATATCAGCCTCTCGTTTTTCTACGGAGCAAAAATCGGCGTAATTGGTCTCAACGGCTCTGGTAAGTCGTCGCTACTGAAAATTATCGCCGGAGTTGACAAGAATTTCGAGGGCGACCTCGCATTCGCAGCCAACGAGTATTCTGTTGGTTACTTGGAGCAGGAGCCTAAGTTAGACAACTCTAAAACCGTTAAAGAAGTGGTTCAAGAGGGTGTACAACCCATTGTTGACCTGCTAAACGAATACGAGGCTATCAACCAAAAGTTTGCCGAGCCTATGGACGATGACGAGATGAACAAACTTATTGAGCGTCAGGGCGAACTTACCGAACTCCTTGACCATCACGATGCTTGGGAACTCGACAACAAACTTGAGCGTGCTATGGGTGCGCTCAACTGTCCGCCCGACGATCAAAAGGTTGACACTCTTTCGGGAGGTGAACGCCGCCGTG
>JAGCNK010000231.1 GCA_017645985.1 Bacteroidales bacterium
CGAGTGTGGCAACAACGGCGTGTACGTGCTGTTGCATTCGGGCGAGCTGATCAAATACGCCATTTCAAGCGGCAGCACCGAGACCATACTTGGCGACAAGCGTGTAAACGCCTCGGCATTGGCCAACATCACCGACAAGAACCTTCTGGCGGTATGTTTCGCCAATGGCAACATCCATTTTGTCAACACTCTCACCGACACCAAGGTGGAAGGGGAGATGCTCGGCGGACACTCGTCGCTCGAAAAGATGGTTTACAACCCGCGCACGCAGATTCTCGCCCTCACAAGTGCCGACAAGCGTGTGTCGTTTATCAATACCAAAGACCTCAACGCCAAGCCGTTGGCCATTGAGGAGCACAGCCTCAACGACAACAAGGTGCGCTGTATCGACTTCAATTCCAAAGGAATGTTTTTCGCCCTTACCGACGAAAACCTCATAAGATATTGGGACACTGATATGAACCAGTACGCCCGCACTCTCGAATCTATGCGGCTTGCTCCGCTCTCCAACGAGGAAAAACGACTTATTTTCGGCAGCGAGTTTGCCGACAACTACACCTTCTAATAATATGATAATGTAATAGAATATGTACCGATTTTTAACCATATTGATACTGTTAGCGATTGGCGCAAATGCCGCTCTGGCGCAGACCGACATTCCGTTGTTCGACAACCTACAGTCCGACGACGCCGAGCGCGACGACAGCCGTTCGCAGTTTCTCCGCAGCGAGTCAGAGTCGCAGACCGGAGGCGCGTTGCGTGCCTTGGAGCGTTACTACAACGCCGGCAAGTATCCTGAGGCATTGCGTATCTCTCGATATATCAGCGACAGCCTTCATCTCAACCGAAGCGAGACAGTGCAGTTTCTGCGCTACACCATAGCCTCGTACAAGGAGTTGCAGTACGACGAGCAGGCCGACTCGGCTATGATGATTTTCACCAAGAAGACACCATTTTACGACCCCACATCATACGACCCTGTGGCGTTTAAAGAGGAGTTTGATAATTTTTCGGTTTTTCCGCGTTTGACGCTTTATGCCGATTTTTCATTCCGTGTAAGGCCTTTTGTCGACATCAAAACCGTATATCCCCGAGCCGACACATCGCATACCGTTCCTGTTTATCATTACAACCGTTCCACGTCGGGTAATATTGGTTTGCAGTTTGGCATCACAAAAAAATGGGCTTTGGCGTCGAGCCTCGGTTTTCATTGGATAAATCTTTCAAGAACAGAGGATTACGACGCAACGTCGTTTTATTATCAGGAAACAGATATTTTCCTGGACTTGTCGGCGTCGGTGCTCTATTCGTTTTATAAGTTTAAGTTCCGCCTCCCAGGATTAGAAATTACTCCGATCCTGTTGGCTGGTGGGTCGGTAAATTGTATCGGAGCTTCGTCGTATAAGGCTTACACTTGGTTTGGCGACAATGCGCAATATGCAGTTTCGGAGCAAGAAGCCGATTTAGATGATAAAACAGCTTTCAATTACACAGTGTTTTATGGCTTTCGTCTTAACTGTTTCTCGTTTAAGCGGTTCAACGCATACATAGAGCATTCTCATCACTATATGTTGCTGCCGCTCAACAACTCAGCCAACCGCTACAACAACAGCGACTTGTTGTACAACCATCTTTTTGTACCCGACGACATTCGGTTGAGTTTTAATCAGTGGACTATTGGTTTCGCTCTCAATTTAAGCTACAAGACAGTTTCAAAATATGGTTATGGATATAAAAAATAATTGGTTATGAAGAATTTGTACTACATACTCTTGCTTGCATCCGCCACGCTGGCAATGGCTTGCGGCGACGACATCGATGACAATTTCGATTATGGCAGTTACGCCGAATCGCCCATCAAGTCGGTAGACTGCGCACCTCTGTTTGTGCCTCTGCCCGTTTCCGATGGTTCGGTGGTAACTATCACGCAGAATGGCAGCGAATACAGCTTTGTGAAAATTTTGCAAGACGGCACCACCCAGTCCACACAGTTTGATTTTGAGTGGAGTATGAGCAACAGCGTTTCGCCGATGATGCCAGGCGGTCCCGACAGTCCTGACGATGTGACCGAAGGCGGAAGCCTTCAGAATTCCGACGTGCCTAACATCTTTAACCAAGAAGTGGACATCGAGCTCGACAATTGCACGTTTAGAAAAAACAGTTCCGACGAGTTTTACTGGGATTTTTACTCGAGCGACCATTTCGGCCGTCATTTCTTCGCTGTGGTGAAATTCGACAAGGACTGCAACATCGTTTTCAAGCTCGACAGCACAGCTAACCTGATGGGCGGCGGTCCTATGATGGACGACAAGACAGGAGGTGTGTCGAAACAGCCGGTAAAAGGCACACCGCTCAACAACGGCGGATATGCTATGATTCTTCAGGCTTCGTCGATGGGAATGGCTGTTAATACCGATTACAATCTGCTACTTAGAATAATAGATGCTCAAGGCAAATATGTTAAGGATTGCCAGCTCGATTTTTCAGAAACAGTTGAAATAGAGGTTGTGACCAACGTAAACAACAATATAGCAATATATTACAAGCTGTCTGACGATTCGTATTATTATAATGTCTACTCGCAGGATGGAGCGCTTGTGGGCGTATATCCGATAGAATCCACCGATGTGATATTCTCGTCGCTCACCTATGGCAATTACGCCTATCTTTCGTATGCCAACACCGAAACTCTGGAGCTGTCATTAAGGCAGCTTGACGAAAATGGCGAGGTGGTGCAAACAATTCCGCTCAATGCCATAGTGATGCTCAACAACGCCACCGAGGTGGACGGCAAATTCTGTTTTTCGGGAACGGCCGTAAGCGATGTTAGCCTGCTTTTAGACAATTCATCCGTGGACGCTACCGACTATCAGGGAATTATAGCCCTTGCCAGCAACGGCGTGATGGAAGAACCCATAATTGCCGACTACAACAACGGCGTAATTGTTTTTGCCACGTTTAAAAACGATGACGGCTCATACATCGTATATCTCACACAGCTAACACCGCTATCTTTGGCGTCGTCGCGCTACGGCGACAAAATATACATCTACCGCACCGACGACCTTAAAAAACTTGAAGTAAATTGACACCGCAGACCTTAAATATTATCCTTGCCGTACTGCTCGCCGCTGCCATAGCGGTGATAGCCTGGCTTGTGGTTACCCGCCGCCGTGCCGTGCGCCGTGCCGAAGAAGATACCGAGCAGAAAAACAAACGCCGTTTCCGCAATCTCCAAGACGAGGTGGAACGGCTCAACGTGCTGTACAAAAACCTCAAAGACAACGGTAAAGCCACCTCGCACAACGCCTCGCAGCCATTGGTGTCCACCTCCGCGGTCAACCCCGAAACTCTGCTGATGGAACAGCGCAAGCTCGAAAACGACCGCAACGAGATAGCCGAGCGCAACCGCAAGCTGTGGGAGATGAGTCTCTCTATCGAGAAAGAAAAACAGCATATATCGCAGTTGAAAAACGAGATAGAAGGCAAGCACTACGCCGTGACCTCGAGCATCCGCTACGCACAGCGCATTCAGTTGGCGGTGCTACCGTCGGAGGATATTCTCAAAAACGCCTTTGCCGATTATTTCCTCTTTTGGCGTCCGCGCGACATCGTGAGCGGCGACTTTTACTGGCACCGTCGCGCCGGCAACGTGATAGCCTTTACCATAGCCGACTGCACAGGTCACGGCGTGCCCGGATCGTTTATGAGCCTGCTCGGCATCACCTATCTCAACGACCTCTGCACCAGCCTTTCGCCCGAAACTCTTCCGTCTGACATACTCAACAGCTTGAGAACCAACATTATAACCGCCCTCAGCCAGCACCGCGACGACAAAGAACCTATGGACGGTATGGATATGGCGTTCTGCATTCTCAATCTCGACACCAACACGCTCCGTTTTTCGGGAGCCAACAATCCGCTATACATTGTGCGCAATAGCGAACTGCTTGAATTTAAGCCGCTTAAAAATCCCATCGGACAGTATCCCAGAATGAAAGATTTTGAAACTGTGGATATTCCTGTGCAGAAGGGCGACTACATATATATGTTTTCCGACGGATTTGCCGATCAGTTCAACGGAATTACAAAAAAGAAGGTGACCTACGGCCGTTTGAAGGAACTTTTTTTGGAAATAAACGCCCAAAATCCGTCGTCGGAATACCAAAAAGAGCGTCTTGGCGAGTTCCTTGACCAATGGCGCGGCTCATTAGACCAAATGGAC
>JAGCNK010000232.1 GCA_017645985.1 Bacteroidales bacterium
ACCCAAAAAAAGAGAATTATCAAACCAAGAAGTTCAATATACGGCTCAAGAAATTTTTTAGGAGATGTCAACAAGTTTCTGGTAATCAAACTGTTGGTTCCGTATATTGCAGGCATTTTGCTGGAGTATCACTTTAAGCCGCCAATGATGGCTATCTATATTGTGATGGCTGTGGCGGCGGGTACGTTGATATATTCGTACAAGTATAACCGTAAGAAATTTTCGCGTAAAGCATTTAGTATAAGCACCTTTGTATTCTTTGTGATGTTTGGCGCCGCCATAACGGAAATGAGGCAAAAACCGGTGTGCAACGCCGATGATTTCAGCGATAGAAATATCCTTGCCGTTGTGACCCAGCAAACCGACGAAAAGCCAAAATCGTGGAAAACACAGCTCACAATACTGGACAGCACAGGAAACGACCAATTCGATGTTTTGGCGTATTTTGCCAAAGACAGCCTTGCCCCTATTCCGCAGATGGGCGACCTTATTATGCTCAAAACCAGAATACAACGAATCAAAAACAACGGTAATCCGTTGGAATTTGACTTTGCCGGCTATATGGCGCACAACGGAGTGTATCATCAGGCGTACATCAGAGCCCAGGACTACAAGATAATAGAAAGCGGATTCAAAAAAGGATTGAAATATTACAGCGGACAAATACGTTCGCAACTTATTGACATATACCGCAGTTTTGACTTTTCGGAACAAGAATTGGGCGTGCTTGAGGCGCTCACCCTCGGATACAAAAACGATTTGGACGAGGACACCAAATCGGCGTTTCAATCGAGCGGAGCAATGCACGTTTTGGCAGT
Source organism: Bacteroidales bacterium (assembly GCA_017645985.1). Classification (GTDB taxonomy): domain Bacteria; phylum Bacteroidota; class Bacteroidia; order Bacteroidales; family UBA3824; genus UBA3824. The sequence goes on from JAGCNK010000232.1 coordinate 819, forward strand.
TTCAGGACTCCACACAGGCATCATAATGCTGATAACCGAATGGCTCTTGAAATTTTTGAACCGAACACGCCGTCAACGAATCGTCAAGTGCCTGATAGTATGCACAATAATATGGGCGTTTGCCGCTATTACCGGATTCAGCTCAAGCGTAAACCGAGCCGCGCTGATGTTTTCGCTCATGTCGATAGGCAACGCCACGGGACGAAACACAACCACCTATAATTCGCTTGCGGTATCGTGCTTTATATTGTTGATAATCAATCCATACCTGCTGTTTAATGTCGGGTTCGGACTGTCGTATCTGGCGGTGCTTTCGATAGTTTCGTTCAATCCGCTGTTTCAACAGATTGAGTTTTCGGTTCAAAACCCTGTTTTGAAATATTTCTTAGGCATAGTGCTAGTGTCTATAGCTGCACAGATAGGCACTTCGGTGCTGAGCATCAGCACCTTCGGTCAGTTTCCTGTGTACTTTCTGCTCACCAACATAATAGTGATTCCAGTGGCGTATGTGATTATGATGCTGGCGATTGCGCTTCTGGCGGTGAGCAAAATAATGTGGATCGGACAGGCGGTGTTCTGGCTGCTGCAAAAGAGCGTCGCATTGATGGTAGGAAGCGTTTCGTGGATTGAGTCGCTGCCGGGTTCGTGCATACGCAACATTCAGATAAACAACACAATAGCAGTACTTTGGTATGCAGCAATTCTCACCTTGGTGGTATTCATATATTACAAACGGTTTGCGTGGCTCAAGACCGCGGCGTATTGCATTCTGGCTATCAGCATATTGCACACATTCAACCGAATATACTACAGCGACCGTAACCTGCTTGTGGTGTACAATTGCAGCAAGACATCCGCCGTACAAGTCAACAACAAGCTGATAACCAATCCGATAGAAAACTCCGAGACCGTTTTGAGGGTAGCCTCTCCCCTATCCCACTATGCAAATATCTGTGACACAGAGATATGCCGAGGCGATTCGTTGAAATATTCCGACAGTTTTTTTTGTGTTGACGGCAAAGTGGTGGGTTTGATAGGAAACCGAGGATTAATTGAAGCATTGCAGCAAAGTTTTAAGGCCGACATACTGATACTGAGCCACAACGCCAACTGCACCGCAGAGGAGTTAAAGCAGAGGTTCAACCCCGACCTGATAGTGTTTGATTCGTCGAACTCGCAGAGTTTCAAGAAAAAAATGAAAAACTCCGACACCACACTCCACTACTACGATGTGGCAGAAAACGGTGCTTTTGTGATGGGAAACGTAAAGAATTTGATAAAAAAGCACCAAAATTAAAACATTATCAGATTTGTTTCGTTATAAGGGTAGTACAAATAAAATTATACACTAACAATTAATTTAACAAAAAAATGAAAAAATTAACTTTAGGATTCATGCTGTTCGCTTTGGCAGCAGCTACAATGTTCTCGTCTTGCAAAAAAGACGATGATGATGACGACAACGGCTTGCTAGAAGCAAAAATTACAGCTACTGGAGATATAGATTTTACTGCAGGAGCTTTTGCTCGTTTAACAAGCACCAATGATGCCTCAGCTACTGGTTCAAATTTTTCTTTATCGAATTTGTTAAGCCAAAGTGATACTAAAACTAGTATTTTCGGATTAAACAAAGAACAACAGGGTATTTATATTACCCTTAACGGCACAACAGCTGGCGAGTACAAATTTGGTCTTGATGTATCTCAAAATAGCGCAACTGGTTTGTTAATTGACTATTTAACAAATGGTAGTGTTAAAGAAACCTTGCAAAATGCTATTGATGCAAACACAGGATGTTTTATCATCTACAAAGCAGCTAAAAATGCAGAGGCTGGAAGCAATGACTATTATGCATCTACTAAAGCTTCTGTAACAATTCAACAGCCCCTTACTCTTGGTTTTGTTACTTACATACAAGGTACATATACAGCAGAATTGGCTAATAAAAGCGGCAATAAAATTTCCATCAGTGGTTCTTTCTGCTGTCCTGGTGTAAATAGTGTAAAATAATGACATTAAATTCTTGATTATAAAAAAACCGGTTGAACTTTCAACCGGTTTTTTTGTATATGGTTAAATAAAATTATTCAATCGCCCTTGCCAAAGTAAAAACACTCACCTTGGCGTCGGGGATTTTTTTCATTTCGTTGATACAAGATTCAAGGGTAGAGCCTGTTGTGAGCACGTCGTCTACAATCAAAAAATGTTTATTGCAATGTTCAGGTAGAAATTGCGCTTTAAAAAGGTTTTGTGAGTTGAGAAAACGTTCGTAACGGTGTTTTTTGGTCTGGGTCTCGTTGTAGGTTGTTTTTATTAAAACATTGGTATCTATAGGAATATTAAGTACTTGCGATAATCCTTCTGCAATTTTTTCGCTCTGGTTGTAGCCACGAATTTTAAATTTTCGAGGATGCAGCGGAACAGGTATGATATAATCCACATCGCTAAAAATGCCGCTCCGCTTAAGTCCGTATGCCGCTGTGCGTCCCAAAAACACGCCAACCTCAGGCTGACTGCGGTATTTGAGGTCGTGAATAAGCCGTTGCAGAAGACCGCTCTTGATATATTTGAAATAAGAGCATCCGTGTTCCACCCGAGTCTTGTTTACAAAAAGGTCGGTAACCTCGTTAGGCTCAGACAGATGCATTCCTGTTTGGGCAAGCTGTGCCACGCAACCGAGGCACACACAGTTTTCACTGTCGGCAAGCGGAGTGCCGCATCCCAAGCACATATCGGGAAAAGCCAAGTCGGCAAGGTCTCTGGCAAACTGGCTTATAACGGGAAACACGCCCATAACGCGCTATCAATCATAAAAGTTGCTACGTTCGGGCTTTCCGTTTTCGTCGCGTTTGTGTTTCCAACGCTTGTGCGACCACAGCCAGTATGCGGGTTCGCGGCGGAGCGATTCTTCAAGTTTCTTCATATAACGCGCTGAAATTTCGCCCGGAGCGCACTCCTCAGGATTTTCCACAAGCATAGAAATGTGCTGTTCGTAGTATCCGCGTTTTACCTTGGTAGATTCAAGGTAGATGACGGGAAGGTTGAACATCTTGGAATACATCTCGATGCCGTGCAGCACGCAAGTGTCGATTCCCATAAAATTAACCCAGATACCTCGCTTGGTGTTAGAAGGGTTCTGGTCGCCGAGCATTACAAAACCCATAGGCTGTTTTTCGCGCATTGCAAACATATATTTGGTTTTGTTGATGGGACAAAGATGAGTACCACGGTGTTCGCGGCAGGTTTTAATATATCGGTCGATATATCTGTTTTTCATAGGTTTGTAAAGAACTGCCATACGGTGACTGTGCTCGTAAACCACAGTCTGAGTGGCCCATTCCCAATTGCCGTAATGCGAAAAAGCCACGAGCATACTCTTGCCTTCTTTAAAAAGTTTTTCGGTAAGTTCTTTGTTTTCATAAGGATAACGAGCGGCAAGTTTTTCAACTGGCATAGCGTATCCTTTGAAACTCTCCAAAAGGAGATCGGTAAAATGCTTGTAAAATTTACGTTTGATTTCGTTTTTCTCCTTTTCCGACTTATCGGGATAGCACATAGCAAGGTTTTTATCAATCACTTTTCTACGGTAACGCAACACCCTGAAAATCAAGAAACTGATTATATCAGAATAGAGGTACAATATACAAAAAGGAGTTAACCTAATGCAAAATATGAAATAACGGAAAAAAATATAGCCTATGAAATCGAAAACCTTTTTCATTTTAATTTTTTATATTCTTTATATAATTGATTAATAATAATATACAAATCGTAATCGCTTTTTTGGAGGATATATTCGCGGCTGAGATGGCAGTGACGGATAAACTGTTCCGCCTCCTCTTCCGAAATGCCTGTGATGCTAGCCACCACCTGCGGATTGTAACGCTCGTTGGCCTCGCGGCTCAGCTCCTCCTGATATTCAAACTTGCTTATCTGCTTGTCGGCCTTCATACGCCGGCGGTTGGGATTGGAGAATGTGATGCCCACACTTGCCGCCGAGGAAATCTGCCGCACAATCTCGGGATTGATTATGTTCTTGAACCAAGATTCGATAGCCTTTGTATCGTTTTTGGGCTCCACCTGATGGGTGTAGTCGTATAGAAACGAGTTCCAACGCTCTCTGAACACGTTCACAGTGCCAAGTTCGTAGATTCTTGTCTTAAGCACTATGTCGCTGATAGTGACCTGAGTGGCGTCAGGCGTAATATGCTGACCAGCAAGCACAAAACCAGCGTCTTCGAAACCCAGGCAGGTGATTTTGATGGTGTCGGATGTCACCATCAGGATTCTGAACCGTCCGGCAGTGTCTGACAAAGTGCCGGTGGACTTCTTAAGATTAATAAGGTGCGCAAACTGCACCGGCTGACCCTTGTCGTCGAGAATACGTCCCCGCACCTCGAAAACCTGCTGCTGCGCAAAAGCATTACTCACCCATAAACTAATGAGTATCAATGCAAATGATTTTAGCCAAAAATTTTTCACACTTAGATTATTTTTTTTTGCAAATGTATAAAACTACATTGTGCCGAAAAACAGTTTTTGAAATGTTTAACCATAAAAAAACAATCTTTAACATTTAGAGCGATACGTAGCGGCTGCGAATCTGCGAAATTTTGTCGAAAATATTTTTGAAAGCCGTGTCGTCGCAGTAGTATAGGTCGTCGCGGATTGAGATACCCGACTGTTTCACAAGCATATATATTTCCTGAAAATCCTTGATGATATCGTTGATGCCGCCGTCCTGGTATTCGGTAAGGAATTCGAGCATCACGTCCACAGCCTCGCACTGCATAAGTATACGCGACGATAGTTTCTTATTAAAAGCGTACTGTCCCTTGGTGAGATGAAAAGCCGTGCTCATAGCCTCGATCCACGCGCCGGAGATAATCATAGCGGCAATTTCGCGCTGACCGTTCTCGAGCAGGTACTGGTCCGACTTGTAAAAAGCGTCGGAAATAATGTCGATCATCACCTCCTTGTTGTCCAGGTTGCTCTCCATTTTCTGCATAGTGGGTTCGTCGAAAAACTGCATGATGCCCAGCTGTTCGGCCATAGTCTTTACCACCGCCATATATTGCAGCACTGTCTGGTTCTGGTTAAAGAGGCTGGCGTAGCTCATATCCACACCGTATGCGCCGAGATTGAGCGACTTGCTCATTGTGGTGTTGTATTTCAGATAAGATTTCTGGCTGTTGAGCAGCGAGGCGTCGTACTTGGTGTCGGGATGGTCTACCAAAACGGCGATAATCTCGTGCGACGAAGGCAGCGTGGCAAGAACCCTGCCCGCGTTTTCGGTATCAGTGTCGATCAATGTGGTGTCAACAGATGCGTCCTGCACATCTGAATTGGTATTGCCGCCCGTGCCGCTTCCGCATGAAACCGCTACCAGGGCTATTAGAAACAAACTTTTGTATCTCATTTTTTTAATTTTAAATAATGTGCAAATTAGCAAAAAAAACAATACGGTTTAATATTTTTTAATAAAAAATACATTTCCGACCCCAAAAAAAACAAATATTTTTTGTAATTTTGCAAATTGAAACAAAAAGTAGACAATGGACGACTCAAAATTTTCGGAGAAATTAAAAGACATACTGCTGTACAGCAAGGAAGAGGCTATCCGCTTGGGCGACAGAGAGATACTGCCTGAGCATTTCTTTCTTGGAATGTTGCGCGACGGCGATTTGGACCTTATAGAAATAATCAAAAGCGCCGGCATCAACCTTGCTGAAGCCAAAAAATCAATAGAACACCAGCTGCGCCGCGACAAAATGCTGCTGCCGGGCGAGGCGGAGTACATTCCTTTTGCCAAATCGTCGCAGAGGATTCTCAGCCAAGTGTCGGAAGAGGCCAAAAGTCTGCACGCAGAGCAGGCAGGTCCTGAACACCTGCTGCTCACCATATTAAAAGACAAGGAAAACACCATTACCACTATGTTTAACGCCAACAACACCGACTACGAAAAACTTAAAGAACGGCTTAGGATAACACCCACCTTCGAAGCCGGATATACCGACGACGACGAGGACGACGACGATTTTGACGACGACGACTCATCGCGCTCAGGAAGTTCTACAGGCGGAATGAACTCAGAGACACCCGTAATCGACAATTTCGGCGTGGACCTGACCAAGGCTGCCGAAGAGAACCGTCTCGACCCCATTGTGGGACGTACCAAAGAGATTGAGCGTCTGGTGCAGATACTCAGCCGCCGCAAAAAGAACAATCCCGTGCTAATTGGCGAACCCGGTGTGGGCAAATCGGCTATAGCTGAGGGACTTGCATTGAAAATAGTTCAGAAAAAAGTGTCGCGCGTGCTATATGGCAAACGTGTTGTGGCACTCGACCTGGCTGCAATTGTGGCAGGAACAAAATACCGCGGACAGTTTGAAGAGAGGTTGAAATCTATCCTCGGCGAACTTTCGCGCAATCCCAACATCATTCTCTTTATCGACGAGATTCACAACATCGTAGGCGCAGGCTCGGCTTCGGGTTCGCTCGACGCCAGCAACATTCTCAAGCCGGCTCTCGCACGTGGCGAGATCCAGTGCATCGGCGCCACCACGCTCGACGAATACCGCCAGTACATTGAGAAAGACGGCGCCTTGGAACGCCGTTTCCAAAAAATCATCGTTGAGCCTACCTCTGTGGAGGAGTCTATCGAGATTCTCAACAATATCAAAGACAAATACGAAGAACACCACAACGTAAGATATACACCCGAGGCCATCACAGCCTGTGTGAAACTCACCGACCGCTACATCAGCGACCGTCATCTGCCCGACAAGGCTATCGACGCTCTCGACGAGGCTGGTTCGCGTGTGCATATCTCAAAAATACAAGTGCCGCAGCGTATCGACGAACTTGAAAAACAAATC
>JAGCNK010000233.1 GCA_017645985.1 Bacteroidales bacterium
AAGTCGCCACCCGATTTGCCAACAGGCTGACCGTGAGTAGAGCACTTGCCTTCGAACGAGTTGTTTTCAGCGTCAACGATACCCTTGCCCATCGAAGTCTGACCGATGATGAGGGTAGGACGAGTTTTCTCGCTCTGAGCGTTGGTGAGAGCCTGACGGATAGCAGCAGGATCGTTACCGTTGATTTTTACAACGTTCCATCCCCAGGTCTTGTATTTTGCGTAAGTGTCCTCGTCGGAAACTTCGTTGCATTTTGTAGAGAGCTGGATGCTGTTAGAATCGTAGAACATGATGAGGTTCTTCAATCCGAGGAAACCGGCGATACGGCCAGCGCCCTGCGAAATCTCTTCCTGGATACCACCGTCGGAGATGTAAACGTAGGTTTTGTGCTCCTGACGTTTGCCGAAACGAGCTGCGAGGAACTCCTGAGCGATAGCGGCACCGATACCGAGTGCGTGACCTACGCCGAGGGGACCAGATGTGTTTTCAATACCACGGTTGATGTCGCGCTCGGGGTGACCGGGAGTAACGCTGCCCCACTGACGGAAGTTTTTGATGTCTTCCAACGAGAATTTGTTGCAGAGTGTGAGTATCGAATAAAGCATCGGCGACATGTGTCCAGGATCGAGGAAGAAACGGTCGCGATTGTCCCAAGAAGGATCATTGGGGTCGAATTTCAAGAATTCAGAATAAAGGATGTGTACGAAATCTGCGCCACCCATAGCACCACCCGGGTGTCCAGAGTTGGCTTTCTCTACCATTGCGGCTGCGAGCATGCGCACGTTGTCAGCTGCTTTGGCGTCTATCTGTTTTTGTTCCATTTGGTTGTTTTTTATAATTTATAAAAATGTGTATTTAGTTTATTTCTTTTATTTTTTTCCAGTTAAGCATTATTTGTCGGCCAAGTGCTTTTTCAGCACCTCGAGAATCTGTTCCTGTTTGGCGGGACGTTCGATAAATCCGTCGCATATCGACGCCGAATAGTCTCTCTTGTCCACAGCCGAAAAGTACGGCATCTGTGCTATTGCCACAGTGTCGGGCTTTACCATCTTTATCATCTTCAGCACCTCGGTGCCGTTCATTATAGGCAGTTTAAGATTTGTAATTACCAATGGCACAGGGTTCTGGCGGAACATTTCAAAAAGTTCCCTGCCGTCTTTTGCCCTGCGTATCTTTATGCCGGTGGGTTTGAGCACCTCGTGCAGCAGTATGTACGACACGTCGTCGTCGTCGCCCACAAGCACCGACTTGTTTTCAAAAATACGCTGCTCATGCGGTTTGGTGAGTGTTTCGGCAGGCAGCGAAACGTAAAACTCAGTGCCCTTGCCAGGTGTGGAGTCGAACCATATTTCGCCCTGGAGCGCGTCTACGTACTCTTTTACCAGAGCGAGACCTATCGTGGTGAAAGCGTAGCCGGGTGTCGACATCTTGCCAGGTTCGGCAAGCGGGTTGAATATGATGTCCATCTTTTCGGGATGGATGCCTATGCCGGTATCCTTGATGCAGAATACAAAACAATCGTTTGAATACGAGGCGTTTACCTCTACAGAGCCCTCCTTGGTGAACTCGATAGCGTTGTCGATGAGGTTTGCCAATATCTGCGAAAGCATCTCACGGTCGGTGAAAAACACCTTTTGAGTGTCGAGATTGTCTTTGAGAATCAGCTGGATGTCTTTTGGCTCACGTTGCGAAACTATTTCCTTCAGCAGTTGCGACACGTCCACATTGGTGGCCACAGGGTTGATAGCCGAGGTCTTGCTAAGCGAGTAGTTGATAATCTTGTCGCAGCACGATCCTACAAAGTGCGAGTTGGAGGATATTGTCTGTGCGTATGCTTTGATAGTTTCGTCGTTGAGATTGCCTGCGCTTATCTCTGCGGAGGCGTCGGAAATGGATTGCAGCGGCGTGGACAGCTCGCTCCTTATTTCCTCAAGAAAATTTCTTTTCAGCTTGCCTTTCGCCTCGGCTTGCTCTGCCTCGGCTTTGTATTTCAGCAGGGTTTGCTCCATTATAGAGTTGAGTCGGCGGAGGTTCTCGTTTTCGGTTTCGAGGTTTTGTGTGCGCTCCCTGATTTTGTCTTCGAGGTCTCGGTTGCACGCAATCAGAGTGCGGTGCAGGCTGCTGATAGTCAGGTGGGTGGTGACACGCGCCATAAGTTCGTCGTTTTGCACGGGCTTGGTTACAAAGTCAACCGCTCCGCATTTGAATGCCTTCACCTTGTCAAACGAGCTGTTGAGGGCAGAGAGGAATATCACGGGAATGTCCTTGGTCTTGGGTTCCGCTTTCAGTTGAGCGCATACCGTGTATCCGTCGATGTCGGGCATCATAATGTCGAGCAGTATCAGGTCGGGACGGTGTTCGATGGCGAGAGGAAGCGCCTCGTTGCCGTTTTCGGTGCATACTGCGCTGTACCCCTGGTCTTCGAGCATTGTCTGTATAAACTCGTTTATCGACCTGGCGTCGTCAATTACTAATATTGTTTGCTTTTCGTTGAAACTCATAATGTTGTTTTTCAGCGTTTTACCGCTGCGGTCAGTCTTTTATATTCAGATTACAAATATTGTTATTATCTGCAAAATAAACAACTTTTTTTCAATTTGCCGCAAAAAAAAGATTTTTATTTTAAATGTTAGAAATCTTGTTTACCTTTGCTGTTAGATTACGCTAGTAATTTTCACAAAGATAAAAACAATTCTAACAATACCAAAAAATGGAAGAGACACCCGAGAAACCCATACAGACCAATGACGACAGCCGTTCGCAATGGCTGATACTTTTGAGACAGCTGGCAATATTGTTGGCTGTGGTGATATTATTTTTTGTTTTGACATTTGTTGCGCTGCGTATGTACACACGCCACGGACAGAATGTGAGCGTGCCCGAGCTGCGCCGCATGACCCTCACCGAGGTGAAGAAAATCTGCGACGAGCGCGGACTCAAATTCGAAGTCAGCGACTCGGTTTACAGTTCAAACGCCGCCCCCGGCACTGTTATCGACCAGACTCCGCCCGCCACTTTCAAGGTTAAGAAAGAGAGAACCATATTCTTGACTATCAAGGCTTATTCTGTGGAGCAGGTGGCAATGCCCCGCCTTATCGACCTTTCTATCAAGTCGGCACAGGCTCAGCTGGCAACAGTAGGTTTGGGCGTAGGCAAAATCACATACAAGCCCGACATCGCCCGCGACGCCGTTTTGGAGCAGAGATTCAACGGCAAGGACATTCCCGCCGGCACACGCGTGGCCAAGGGTTCGCTCATCGACCTTGTTTTGGGCAAGGGTGAGGACGAGACTATCGCTAAGACTATAGTGCCCGACCTCAAGAGCTACTCGCTCTACACCGCAGGACTTGTGGCAGCGCAAAATTCGCTCAACATCGGCGCAAAAATCGGCGACGGAACTGTGAAGACACAATCTGATTCGCTTTCTGCCGTTATTTACAAGCAGTCACCCGCCAAGGGTAGGATGGTGCTGCCCGGATCCGAAATCGACGTGTGGATTACTACCGACCAAAGCAAGCTTAACGAATCATCTCCCGCCGACGAACCTTCCGACTCTCCCTCTAACAATCCTGGCAACGACGAATTAGACGAATATTAGAAATAGAAACTAACTATAACTATTTATGGCGTTAACGCAAAAGATTATAACGTTTGCCGCAGTGTCGGCTTTGTGCGCGGCTGGTGCCGATTTGTCAGCACAGAGCAACGACACGCTTGCGCTGCCATTTTTCGACGATTTCTCGTACACCTCCGATATGCCCGACCAAACGCTCTGGGACAATAGCGGCGTGCAGATTTCAAACACTCTGCCCGACTCGCCCCCAAGTATCGGCGTGGCGGTGTTCGACGCACTCGATGGCGACGGCAATTTTTATCCGTCGCAGTACGGCATCAAGAATGCCAACGGCGACACTCTCACGTCAAAACCGTTGAACCTCTACTACCCAGGCGACAACACTATATATCTAAGCTTCTACTATCAGGCGGGAGGATATGGCGACATTCCCGAAGCCGACGACGCGCTGATGCTCGACTTCTATTCGCCCGAAGACAAGGAGTGGACCACCGTGGAGACAATACCAGGCGGCAAGCGTCAGGCGTTTAAGCAGATGATTGTGCCTATCAGCCAAAAATGCTACCTCCAAAAGGGATTCAGGTTCCGTTTAGAAACCATTTCAGCCTTGG
>JAGCNK010000030.1 GCA_017645985.1 Bacteroidales bacterium
ACTTCGGGCACTGTGCTCATACCTACCGCGTCGGCGCCTATCTTGCCAAAGAATTTGTATTCCGACGGTGTCTCAAATGTGGGACCCGTAACGCCGATGTACACACCTTGCTGCAGGTGAATGTTGTTTTCTTCGGCTACTTCGAATGCGAGTTTGACATATTTCTTGTCGTATGCGCAGCTCATTTCGGGGAAACGAGGACCAAGTTCGTCGATGTTCTGTCCGATGAGCGGGTTGGTGCCAAAGAGGTTGATGTGGTCAACTATCACCATAATGTCGCCTACGCGGAACGAAGTGTTCATACCGCCTGATGCGTTGCTGAGTATCAGCAGTTTGATGCCGAGCATCTTCATCACCCTGATGGGGAATGTTACCTGCTGCATGGTGTAGCCTTCGTAGTAGTGGAAACGTCCCTGCATGGCCACAACTTTTTTGCCGCCAAGGTAGCCGAATACCAGTTGTCCCTTGTGTCCCTGTACTGTGGATACGGGGAAGTTGGGTATTTCGGCGTAGGGGATAGCCTTTTCTACTTTTATTTCGTCGGCCAATGCGCCGAGACCTGTGCCGAGAACGATGCCTATCTCGGGGTCAAAATTGATGGACTGTCGTATGTAGTCGATAGTCTGTTTGATTTTCGTCAACATGTTTTAATATTTGAAAGTTAAGTTCTTCTGCGTCGTCGTAGATAAAGTTGATCTCAACCGGAATGTAGCAGATGGCTTTTTTCACCTCGTCGGCAAGCGTGAGTTCGCGCAGCCTTACCGCGTCTTTTTCGGTTGTGATTATTATCCTGTCCGACGGTAAAGATAAGAATTTTTCTGTTATCTTGGATATATCTTTTTTCTTAAAATTGTGATGGTCGGGATAACTTATGTGGGTTATCTTCTGCGATATGTTTTTGGTGATGTGGTTGATGAGGCTCTGCGGATTGGCAATGCCAGTAACAAGCAGTACCTCAGTATTTTGACTTATTGTGGGAATGCTATCGAATCCAAACACCGATTTTAGCCCGAGATATTTGTAGTTGGTGAAAAATATCGACTGGAACGGCAGCAGGTTGAGATGCTTGGCCATCACCCTGCGGTCGATGGGCTTGAGGTCTTCGGGACATTTGGTTACGATGATGATGTTGGCTCTGTTTGACCGGGATGCCGATTCTCTGAGCCGTCCCCAGGGCAGTATGTGGTCTTCGTAAATGGGTCTGCTGTAGTCGGTTAGCAAAATGTTGACACGGGGCGTAACGCTGCGGTGCTGATACGCGTCGTCTAACACGATAATCTGTTTTTGGTTGCCTTCGGCTATGATGTTGTCGATGCCTTTGCAACGGTCTTCGCACACGTACACCTGCGCCTTGCCCTCAAATTTGAGCGACATCTGTTTAGGTTCGTCGCCGATTTCTTTAACAGAACTTTGCGGAGTGGCTTTTAGGTATCCTTTAGTTTTGCGGCGGTAACCACGGCTAAGTATGGCTACGTTGTAATTTTTGCAAAGGAGGTTTACAATATACTCTGTGTGCGGAGTTTTTCCTGTGCCGCCTACGGTGATGTTTCCGACCGAAATTACTGGTGTTCCAAATTCTTTGGATTTCAGCATCTGGTGGTCGTACAGCGTGTTGCGTATCGACGTTATGGCGCGGTAAATCCACGAAAGCGGTATGAGCAGGATTTTTAACATTTAGCGTGTTTCATTTTGTTTAACAATTTAAGTGATTCTTTTGAGTTGTTCGGCGCATAATTTCAGGGCTTCTTTCTCGTCGACGAGCGTGGTGGTGCCATCTTTGACAATGATTCTGCCGTCGGAGATCACCATATCGATGTCTCTGTTGCTGAAATTGTATGCAAGGTGCTTTATAAAGTTCGACTTGTCGAGTGCCATAGGTGTTGGGTTGCTGAAAACTACGAGGTTGTTGTCGTCGTCGCCTTTGAACTCGTTGAGTCTGATGTATTTGTGCACGGCGTTCATGCTGTTGTAAGCCTGCTGCGTGGTGATGTAGTTTTCGGTGCTGAGTGTCTGGTAGTATGCTGTGCGCATACTGTCGATAATGCTTGCTCCCGAAAAGTCGGTGCCGAGCATTATGTTGTATTCTATCCATTTGGAGTTGAACGGAACGATGCCCCGCTGAAAGTTGCCGCAGGGGTTGTGCACCACCCAGGCAGGCTTGTCGTTGATAAGGTCGCGTTCGTTGTCGTCCACATAGTTGGCGTTGGTGAGTATCGACGAGGTGTAGTTCATCAGTCCCGATTCGTAAAGCCTTGCCACCACACGGCGTTTGTAGTCGCGCATGGTGTTGGCTTGGTCAAGACTGTCTTCTGCCACGTTGATGAGTACGCCTTTTTGATTTTTGCGGCAGATAACTTCCACCGTTTCAAGTATTTCGTTGGTGGCGAGATACGATGCCGCAATGCCCATAATCGCCTGATTATCTGATGCAAATGCAGCATTAGCGTCAATTATTTTCAGGGCGGTGTTGAATCCGTCGGACTGGCTGGCTGCGAAACTCAGCAGCGTGGATACTCCCACCTGGTCGAACGCCTTTTTGATGGTGTTGAGAGCGCCGTCGATGTATTTCGACGTTTCGTTGCGGCACACGGCAAATGTGGTTCCGTTTTTGGCAGCAGTGATGGCGGCATAGAGCGCCGAGGCGTACAGAAGGTCTTCGTCCATCATGGCGTCCACTTTCCAAAGTATCTGGCTTAAGTATCTGAAATAGGTGAGTTGTCGTTGATCAAATTCCTTATGGGCAAATGCCATAGATAAACACGGACGCTGATAACCATCGGCAAATGAGTGCATTATATATTTGCTCGAGCAATCTTCGGTTACCGCTCCGCTTATTTCGGCATCGGTAAACGGATTTTCGGCAGAAAACCTCAACTGCCCCGACGTTTCGTCTACCAGAATGTCGGTAGGCGTAAACGCGAGGGTGTCGATGTTTATGTATGTTCCGTTTTTTAATAAAAGCGACATTTATTTATCTATTATATAAGGTGTGATCTTAGTTCTGATGCTGGTCTCTGAGCAGGTCGATAACAGTTTTTACTGGCGAGAAGGTCTCGATGGGCACTTCTACAAACACAGTGTTCCAGTCGGCCATAGCGCCGTTCCACAATCCGGGACGCTCTATTGATTTGAGTGTCTTGCCGTTTTTCGACTTGATGGAGATGAAGCCGGTGTTCGGGTCGGTGTATTTTCTCAGGTCGAACTTCTTGCCGTCGCAGTCGGTGAGGTCGCACACAAGGTCAACGGGATTGAAGTGTGTGGATTTTTTCATAATCTCCATGCTCTTGGGGTCGTTCTTGTCGATTTGCGACGATTCCACAATCTGCAGCGACACTGTGCCGTCGGTGTTTATGGTCCAGAAAGGTCCGCCTCCGGGTTCGCCTTCGTTTTTCACCATTCCGCAAACACGCAACGGGCGTTTGAGTTTGGCGAGCAGCTGTTTTGCCTTCTCGCTGTCGGGCAGGTTGAGGAAGTCGGCGGGGAACTCAGTGCAGAGTTTCTTAGAAACAAACACGTAAGCCTCGTCGAGCGCCTTGCTGTTGGGCTTGTTTTCCAACAGTTTGATATAGTTGGCGATGTTCTCCTTGGTTTTGAGCAGGTATCCGGCGAGAGCCTGTTTGTATTTTACAGTGGGTTCTTTGCGCGAATCGGGCACCACGTTGTCGATGGTTTTGATGAAGACCAGACGAGCGTTGATGTCGTTGAGGTTTTCGATAAGCGAGCCGTGTCCTGCGGGACGAAGCAGCGGAGTGCCGTCTTCGTTGCGGAATATTTCGTTGTTCTGGTCCACAGCCACCGTGTCGGTGAATTTCTTCTGTGTGGAGAATGTGATGTCTAACTTGATGTTGTTTTTCTCCTCGAA
>JAGCNK010000031.1 GCA_017645985.1 Bacteroidales bacterium
ACCAAAAAGTTCAAGAAATACAACTACATAGACGGAAAGCCCGAGAACTTTGAAGAGCTGGAAGAGGAAGAGACCAAGGAACTGCAGAAAGTGATGGATCAGAACCAGCTAATTGCCGACCCGCAAGACTATATCAACAATCCCGAGGATTATCCGATAAATAACCGATGATTTTCAAAATTTTTATATTTTTGCAGCAGTATAACTAACTGTAAACTATATTTTGAAATGAAAAAGCTTTATCTATTTGCAGCACTTACGGCACTCGCATCGTGCGGAACACAGAAACTATTTGTAAATGTGGAAAATATCAACGACGTGCGCACCGTTAAGAACAATCCTATCGTATATTCGCTGCCCAAGACCGTGGTATCTGTCAAGGTGACAGCAGTGAACGAAATCTCGGTAAAAGGTCCGTATGCCAACTACGCGCTCAAATACCTCGGCACCGACGATGTGATAACCGAAAACGCAAGCTCCTGGTACATCGGCGACACCGAAATATCCACTTTCCCCGTAAAGGATTCGGCACGCACATTTGTGGTTGAGAGCAACTATCCTTGCAAAATCAACTTCACACCCGAAGGATTCATCGAGAGCATCAACTCCACCACCGACTACGTGGCCAACTCGCCATACTACAACGAAGTGCGCAACATTTCGCAAAACGACGAAAACATCAAAACTAACAGCGGATTCAGCGGTCTCAACATCAACCGCTACGAAACAGTATTCGACACAGTTCTCCACGTGGTAGACGCCGACTCGATATTCACCGCCGTGCCCACCAAAAACAAGCAGATAATCAGAAAATCAACCGACGAACAGGCTCAGGAACTTGCCAATCAGATTTTCATACTCCGCGACGACCGCAACGCTCTCCTTGTGGGCGAGGCCGACACCAAGTCGATGCCTTCGGGCGAAGCCCTCAAATATATGATTGAGCAGCTCAACAAATTAGAAGAGAGCTATATGAGCATGTTCGTAGGCAAAAAAATATTAATAAAAAAAGTATATCAGTTTCAGTACGTGCCTGAAGATTTAAACCATTATCAGACAATACTTTTCAAGTTCTCACCAGAATATGGTGTGCAGCAGAAGAGCAGCCTGCGCGGCGAGCCGGTAAACATAGCAGTTACCAATATGAAAGAGAACAGTCTGGAACAGCAGTTTTTTGAAAATCAGGCAAATATGATGCGCAAAAGCAAAATGACAGCCCCGTCAAAAGGGTTCGCATACCTCACACCAGCCAACGCTTTGGTTAAACTTATCCAAAACGGCAATGTGATTTCACAGAAAATTGTAAACATCAATCAGATGGGTTTGGTAAGGTATTTGCCATCTACACTGATGGAAGACCGGGATTTCAAGGCTGAATATTATCCCGAGACAGGAACACTGAAAAGCGTGAACTAATTAAGTTTTAACAAATTACTCATAACTTGTGCGAATATGAAAAAATTGGCGATCATTGGGGCAGGAGTTTCGGGACTCACCGTAAACCGTCTGCTTTCTGACAAATACAAAATCACAGTATTTGAACGAGAAAACACCCCCGGAGGACTTATCCGTTGTAAGAATGTAGAAAACAGCCTTTTCCATCTCTGCGGCGGACACGTTTTCAACACCAAACGAGCCGATGTTATGAGCTTTTTCGAACAGATTTTCAACCTCGACCGCGACTTTATCAAGACAGAGCGCAACTCAACAGCGTTTTTTGAAAACGGCGAAGTCACCAATCCCGAAAAGCACAGTATGTTTGTGCACCGCACATCGTGGGTGGAAGGCGTGCCCTACCCCATCGAAAACCACGTGTACATGCTCAAACAGCAGTTGCAAGACAGCTTCATAGCCGACGTTCTCAAAATGCAGCGCAGCCACCACCGCCGCAAGCCGAAGAACTTTGAGGAGTTTCTTAAATGGAACTTCGGCGAGACGCTCTACAAACTCTATTTCAAGCCGTACAACGAGAAAATCTGGCGCACCAACCTGAAAAAAATACCAGTAGAGTGGCTCGAAGGCAAACTACCAATGCCATCGATGAGCCAGATACTGTACAACAATTTCAACCACATAAAGGAAAACGACATTGTGCACTCCACCTTCTGGTACGAGCGCGAAGGCGGTTCGCAATACATAGCCGACAAGATGGCGGAGAACGCCGACATCAGATACGCCACCGACATCAGCTCAATAGAAAAAACATCTGACGGATGGACAGTAAACGGCGAAAAGTTCGACATAGTTGTATTCTGCGGCAATATCAAAGATCTGCCACAAGTGCTCAAAACCAAGAAAATTGAGCCGTATATCAACGACATCGAGCAGTTGGAATCACACGGCACCACATCGGTTTTCTGCGAGATAGACCGCAATCCATACTCTTGGATTTACCTTCCAAGTCAAAAATACCAAGCGCACAGAATCATCTGCACAGGCAATTTTTCATCAAACAACAACAAGTTGAAACGTCTGTCTGCTACAGTGGAATTTACCGACTATGTAGAAAAGGAAGCCATATTGGAAAACCTCAAACTAATGCCGCTAAATCCGCAGTACATAACACACGAATTTACCAAATACACATATCCAATCCAGAGCGGCAACACTCGCGCAATGATAGCGGACCTGAAAGAAGTTCTGGCAAAACAAAAATTCTATATGACCGGACGTTTCACCGACTGGGAATATTACAATATGGACAACGCTATGGGCGCCGCCAAGGATATGATTGAACGCTGGAAACTATAAATCCACGTCAAATAGCACCAACGATAAGCAAATTATCAACAACTAAAATAGAAAGAGCTGGCTGTACAATGCGTACAGTCAGCTTTTTTTATACTCAAACATAAAAGAACGAGTTATAATGGGATGAATATCTAACAAAAAAGATAAGTATCAAAAAAGAAAAGATGAGTGTCAAAAACGAGATATTGAAAAAGAAAGGAAAAAGGAGATATTGAAAAAGAAAGGGAAAAGGAGATATTGAAAAAGAAAGGAAAAAGGAAAACTAATATTGAGAAAGGGAGGGGATAAACAAAAAAAAGTCCCCAGCCTTAAGTGAGGCTGAGGACTCTTAAAGTAGGGCGGCTACCTGCTCTCCCGCATTGTGGCGCAGTACCATCGGCGCAAGCGGGCTTAACTTCTCTGTTCGGGATGGGAAGAGGTGGTGCCCCGCCG
>JAGCNK010000004.1 GCA_017645985.1 Bacteroidales bacterium
CTAATAATATAAGGTGCCAACCGCCGCGGTCTACAATCACCTCTTTGCCCTTTCGTGCGCTAACCACCTTTACCGATTTGTCTTTGTCGTAAAGAGTACGGCGGGCGCAGTAAGCCTCAATTCCTATAATTGGCTTAAACGGCACATATTCAGCCGCCTTTTTTTCCAACTCGGGTAGTTGCTTTTCGAGTTCCGCCTTTTTAGCGGGGTCGGTTTCTTTTTCTATCGATTCTTTACATTCGCTGACAGCTTTTTTGCATTTTCCGTTGATTTTTTTAGCACTGTCCACGAGGTCTTTAATGCCGAACATATTGCCGTGGTCGGTGAGCGCCATAGCGTGCATCCCCGTTTTGAGACACTTGTTGATAAGGTCCGGCACTTTCGACATTCCGTCTAATATCGAGTAGTGAGAGTGTACGTGTAAGTGAGTAAATTTATCCATTTTTCCTTGAAGATTTTCAGGCTACTAAGATAGACAAAAAAATGCCTAATCCACCCATTGTGGATAAAAAAATATTGGCACAGTTTTTTGTTGCTGATAATCAGGAAAATATGGTTGTAAAATAAGCTCTTAAATTGCTGTTGATAAGTTTTTTGGGATAGGTAAATGTTTGAAATTCAACGTTGTAACTTATTGTACCGCAAAAAATCCTTTAACACACTGATTTTTGGCACATTTTGACAGCGTGAACGATGTTTCCCTTGCCGATATATTCCACCGAGTCGAACAGCCTCTTGGAGAAGAAAATGCCACGTCCGCTGAGGCACTCGATGTTGTCGGGCGAACACGGGTCGGGAATTGCCGAAGGGTCAAAGCCGTTGCCCTCGTCTGTGATAGTCCATTCGCATTTCGACGGCGAGAAAGAGTATTCAACCGTAACCTTTCTATCGGCTAACTTCTTGTTTTTCATACGCTTGCTGTATAATTCCTCAAGGGTGAAATTTTTAAGCGTTTCTGATTTCTCCTCAAAAGAAATGTCCAGGTTGCCGTGCTCTATAGCGTTGGTAATCAGTTCAGAGAGACCAATTTCGATATTGGCTCTGGCGTCCTCCTCAAAATAACCCGGTGCAATTTCGTCCATCAGCCTGTCAACGATAAGCCTGGGAGCGTTGATGTCGGTGTCAAACTTCATCACTATTTTACCAGAATCGATCACGCCATATTTTTGCGAACCTTCGTCGTCGAGGTCGATATGGCTTCCGGCGCGTTTGAGTGCGGGCACGAGGTCGTTGTCCTGCACAGGTTTGCGGAGGTAGTCGTTGGCGCCGAGACGGAGAGCGTCAACGGCGAGACGTTCGGAGCATACGCTTGTTATCATAATAATAATGGTGTTGCGGTCGATTGCTCTGATTTTTTGAAGAAACTCCAGACCTGAGATTCCTGGCATTACAATGTTGCACACGATAACATCAGGTTTGTAGCTGAGGTACAAGTCGAAACCGTCGGCTGCATTTTTAGCTGTTTTGCAGTCGTAGCCCGAGTACTTCACGAGGTCGTGCAAGTAGTTTCTCGAAATGAAATCGTCTTCTACAATCAGTACTTTCACTTTGTTTTAGTAAAAGGTGGTTAAGTTTTTCAGCTCTTTATAACGGAAAAAAACAGATTAGGTTCGTGAATAAATCAATTATTGAAAAATCTTTAATATTAATTTACTGTTTTACAGCATTTTGAAAAAAAAATAAAAAAAACTGCTGAAAATATTTGACAAATTGAATTTTTCACAATATCTTTGTGATATGATTTTGGAATAAAATGACAAACGAAAAAGAGATATTATTAAACGAATTTAAATCCAAGTTTAAGCAGCTGGTAGCCGTATGCGACCGTCTGCGCGAGGAGAACACATTGCTCAGGGCCAAGAAAGAGTCGCTCGAGAAAGAGTTAGACGAGCGTGCCGACGAGCTGACGGTGCTCAATTCAAAATACGAGAACTTAAAGACGTTGAACTCGCTTATTTCGGGCGACAACACACACGACACCAAAATCAAGCTGAACAGAATTGTGCGGGAGATAGACAGGTGTCTGTCCCTTATCGACAGCAATCAGACAAAATAAGATATAAAGTTTAACAGGTCAATGGACGAGAAACAAGCTATAACGGTAAACATCGACGGTCATCAGTATCCGATGAAGATCAAGCGCAGCGAAGAGGAGATGATCCGCAAGGCGGTGCTTCAGATCAACGACAAACTTATGCTCTACAAGCAGAAGTTCACCTCGTACAAGGATTACGACTTCCTGGCTATGGTGTGTCTCGACTTTGCCACTAAATATTTAAACTCCGAAAATACATCCGACGATACCGAGTTCATTGGCGAGCTCAAGCTATTGTCTGGCGAAATAGACGATTATATCCAAAAGTCCGACGTTCTTTAATATACAACATATATATTATTAAGGTGATTTATTCACCCCAAAGATATTGCCCGCATCATTTCTTTAAGAGGTTTGAAACTCAACACTAATAAATTTAGGTGTAGGATTCAGTCTGCGTATAACAGGCCTTAATACCGCTCCGGTGGTATCAGAGCTTGCTCTGCATTGGACGTTAAAAACAGAAGACCTGCATCGCCCATGTTCATCAGGGGTTTCTTAAACAATTATTGTGAATGGTGCGGCTTTTTTTTTAATTAAAATTTTAAATACTTTTTTAAATGGATAACTTATTAATAACTATTTGCATCGCAGTTGTTGCTCTTTTGGCAGGCTACTTCATCGGGTACCACCTCAAGATTAAGGCCGCCGAAAAGAAAGCAAAAGACATTATCGATGACGCCGAAAAAGACGCTGAGATTATAAAGCAGAAAAAGATTTTGCAGGCGCAGGACGAGGCCCACAAGTTGAAAGCCGAGGCCGAAAAAGCTGCAAACGAAAAAAACAACCGTCTGACTCAGTGGGAACAGAAGCTTAAACAGAAAGACAACACAGTGAACCAGTTGCGCAACGACCTGACCAAAAAGCAGAAAGAGGCCGAGACCAAGAAGGCAGAGTGCGACACACTCAAAGAAAGCCTCGACCGTCAGCTCGAAAAGGCGGAACTTAAAAATAAGGAACTCGAAGAGATGCACCGCAAGGCAGTGGAAAACCTTGAAGCTATTGCCGGTATCTCTGCAGCCGAAGCAAAACAACAGTTGAAAGACAACCTCATTGCCGAGGCTAAAACCGAGGCTCTCAGTCTCCAAAACGATATTATCGAAGATGCTAAAATGGCAGCATCAAAAGAGGCTAAAAAAATTGTGATTCAAACTATTCAGCGCGTTGGTGCTGAAACCGCCATTGAAAACGCCGTTACAGTTTTCAATATCGACAACGACGAAATCAAAGGCCGTATTATTGGTCGCGAGGGTCGCAATATCCGCGCTCTCGAAGCCGCCACTGGTATTGAGATTATCGTAGACGACACTCCTGAAGCTATCGTTCTTTCTGGTTTCGACCCTGTTCGCCGCGAGGTTGCTCGTCTTGCACTTCACCAACTTGTTACCGACGGACGTATTCACCCCGCACGTATCGAGGAGGTGGTAGCCAAAACCAAAAAACAACTTGAAGAAGAGATTGCCGAAGTGGGCAAACGCACATATATCGACCTTGGCGTTCACGGTCTTCATCCCGAACTTGTTCGCTTGATTGGTAAGATGAAATACCGCTCATCGTATGGTCAGAACCTTTTGCAACACTCTCGCGAAACAGCAAACCTCTGCGCTGTGATGGCATCGGAACTCGACCTCCCTGTAAAGGCAGCAAAACGTGC
>JAGCNK010000032.1 GCA_017645985.1 Bacteroidales bacterium
ACCGCCGTAAACGACAGCGCAGTGCCAAAATCAGCCACTATACAAGCCGAATGAAAAGTTTCCCAAGCCTGAACTGCATCGCAGAGAAGGTCCCCTCCTATCTCGTGCTCGCTGCCTGCGGGCACTTTTATGGGTAGATATTTAAAAACATCAGCACCCACAATAAGAGGTTTCTTATTAATAAGGCGTTGTGACACAATCACAAACGCGCCTATAAGTTGCGGCACTACCGAACTCACCACCACATTTTCAATTTGACTGGCATTTAAGCCGAAATCTTTAAACAGTGTACGCAGCAGGGCGAAATACTCGTCGCCAGTACGCTTGGTGTCGGTGCTGATACGCCATTGTTCCACAACCTTGTCTTGGTCAAACACCGCCGCTTTGATGTTGGTGTTGCCTATATCGAATGTCAGAAGCATAATGATAAAATAACATTTAAGGAAATTAATAATTATTTACAAATCATACACACAAAATTAACAACAATGAGCCGAACAATATCATCAAAACAGAAAATGTTACAAATTTTGAATAATTTGCGACATTTTTAATAAAAATGTTACAAAATCAAAATAAGAAACAGTTAACACTTTTTAAGAATGTTACAATTTCAAAATAAATTGCAACAAATTCAAAACTAAGATATAGATAAAAGTAGATATATTTGTCAAGTGCATAATTTAAAAATAAGCACATATTTTAAAACAAACTCAAAATATCATAATACAGATTTTAAAATATATCACAAATTTTAAATTCTTGTTAATGTAGACACCTTATATATATAACCAAAATTAATTTAATTATGACATAGAGAAAAGAAAAAGAAAAACAAACCAATGAGGTTAGGACACCTCGGCATAATTTGCCCAAAAAAGTCCAAAAACTTAAATCGATTCATTTTATTAACTGAATTAAAGTATTTTTTATGAGACAATTTTTCTTATTGGGACTGTTGACATTATTGTTCCCATTTGCTCTGAGCGCTCAGAACATCACTGTTTCCGGCAAGGTGTTCTACAGCTCTACAAACGAGCCCTTAGTAGGTGTTACCGTTGTTCAGACGGGAACACAGAACGGAACCATCACCGACATTGACGGTAACTACTCCATCAGCGTTCCTGGTGATGCATCATTAACATTTTCCTACATCGGATACGTTTCCAACACCGTGTTCGTCAACGGAAAATCAACTCTGCCGGTATACCTCGACACCGACGACAAGACTCTCGAACAAGTTGTCGTAGTAGGTTACGGTACAATGAAAAAATCGGACGTTTCTGGTTCGGTTGTATCTGTTGATACAAAAGATATGATGAAGCGTTCACCTGCCAACGTAAACCAAGGCTTGCAAGGTGCAGCTGCCGGTGTTATGGTAACAGCACAAGACGGTTCGCCCGACGGCAATTCTCAGGTTCGTATCCGTGGTGTTGCCACCATCAACGGCAACGCTCAACCTCTTTATGTTATTGATGGAGTTCAGGTAGGTACAGACGCTAACTTCCTCAACCCCGCCGACATCAAGAGCATTGAGGTTTTAAAAGACGCTTCGGCTACCGCTATTTACGGTGCTGCTGGTGCCAACGGTGTGATTATGATTACTACCAACCAAGGTTCTAAAGGTACAATGGTTGTAAATGTGTCGGCTGATTGGAGCATTCAGACATTGCCCTACAAACTTGAAACTTTCAAAGATGTGGATGCTTACGCTCAGACCATTCGTCAAGCAATTGCTGTGGATTCAAAAGATGGAAGAACTCTTGTTAATCCTGTTTGGGGTGCAGAGTATGATGGCAAACGCAACTACATCGACTGGCAAGATCAGATGACACGTCCCGCACTTCGTCAGCAGTACAACATTTCAGCTAATGGCGGTACCGACAAAGCTACCTACAATTTCTCTTTAGGTTGGCTCAACAACGATGGTCTTGTAGTAAACTCTAATTACAAACGTCTTACCGGTCGTGCAAGCGCAAAAGTGAATGTTAATAAGTATTTCAGCTTTGGTGGTGATATCAACTTTATCCACAGCGAAAACTATGGTTCAAACGGTGTATTCTCCAACAATGGTAACCTCTCTTCTTTGCGCGACTTTGCATTTTTGGCTCCCACTCTCGACTATATCGACAATGCTACCGGTCAACTTGTTAATGTTAATGTTGAGAACCCCGACGGCTCTTATGGTGCAGGCGAACAGGTTACTCCTCAAAACTGGGAAGGTAACACCTCCATTGCTAGCAACTATTATGCACAGCAGATGGAAGTAGGAGGCAAAAACTACAACAACCGAGTACTTTCAAGTGCTTACGCTGAAATAACCTTTTTCAAAGGTCTTACATTGAAATCTGTTGCATCATACAATTACTCTACTTCAGGATGGAATGATTTTAGCGGAGGTCACTCTCGTTTCAATTATATCAATGGGGTTAAAACAGAAATACCAATGTCTGCAGACCAAACTTATTCTCTTACACTCAACCAAAGCCAAGGCAACACTATTCAAGCTGAAACATATTTGACCTATGCTTGGAAAAACGATATCCACAATTTTACCATTATGGCTGGTCATTCATTCTCAAAATATTGGGGATTCCATAATGAGGCTAGTGGATATGATTTTATGGATTCTAATATCCGTAACACCAATATGTCTCTTAATGAAGATAGAAAATTGGGTACAGCAGCTTTCAATGCCGATGTACGTGGTATTTCTTACTTCGGTCGTTTGACTTACAGCCTTTTTGACCGTTACATTCTTACTGGTACTGTTCGTCGTGACGGTTCTTCTAACTTTGGTAAGGGCAACAAATGGGGCGTATTCCCGTCAGCTGCTTTGGCTTGGAGAATTTCTGAAGAAAGTTTCTTGAAAGATAACGACGTTGTTTCCAATTTAAAACTTCGTCTTGGTTGGGGACGAACAGGTAATGCCGGTGGCTTATCTGGCAAAGGTATTGCTGCA
This sequence comes from Bacteroidales bacterium, assembly GCA_017645985.1. Lineage (GTDB taxonomy): Bacteria > Bacteroidota > Bacteroidia > Bacteroidales > UBA3824 > UBA3824. The sequence goes on from JAGCNK010000032.1 coordinate 2,963, forward strand.
TTGTCGTCTTCAGGCGTAGCTTACAACTACTATAATTCCGACAACAACACTATCGGACCCAACTCTACAATGGATATGAATAACAGAGTTGGTTTGAAAGTTCCTCTTGTTGACCCCGGTTTGAAATGGGAAACAAACGAGCAAACTAACATTGGTCTTGATTTTGGCTTCTACAGAGGTACAATTTCTGGTTCTATTGACTATTTTGTTCGTACCACCACCGACCTTCTCATCGATCGTCCTACACGTCCTTCCACAGGTTATGCATCTGTATATACAAACTTTGGAAAAATCATCAACAAAGGTGTTGAAATATCTCTTACTTACAATAAGAAAATCAACGACGACCTTGATTTTAGCGTAACATTCAATGGCTCTACATTGAAAAACGAAATTGACGAAATAGGTGGACAGCCTTTCTTCGCTACCAATAACGGCACCACCAACGACGGCTCTAACGTAGGTGCAGTAGGTGATCCTGCAGGTTTTCACTGGAACAACCACTCGGTTAGCCAAGCAGGATCGGCTGTAGGTTCGTTCTGGGGTTATAGAGTAGCAGGCATTTTCCAATCTCAAGAAGAAATTGACGCTCTCAACAAACAAGCTAATGATATGTCAATAGCTCGTGGCGACCGTGAGGTAATCAATTATTATCAAGAGGAAAAGACTATGCCCGGTGACTATAAGTTTGAAGATATCAATGGCGATGGTTATATCAATGAGAAAGATATGGACGTACTCGGTAACGGTCTTCCTAAATTCAACTATGGTATTAACGTAAATGTTAACTACAAACAGTTTGATTTCTCATTATACTGTTATGGCGTAGCTGGTCAGAAAATCTATTCATACTCGGCAATGCGTCTTAGCAATATCTACTCAGGCGACGACCAGACAACTCCTAACTTGTTGAAGGATTCGTACAACGACATTTGGTCACCTTCTAATCCCGGAGGCACTATTTCTCAATTAACACTTCTCGACTACAATTACAACCGTCGTGGTAGCGATGCTTGGGTTAAAAAAGGAGATTTCTTCCGTATCAGCAACATTCAAATTGGATACACTTTCAAAAAAGAATGGTTGGCTCCCTTGCTAATCAACAATGCAAGAGCATACGTGTCGGTTCAAAACCTCGCTTTAATCTCAAAATATAAGAAATATGGCGATCCTGAGTGCGGTCAAGGTAGCGTATTGTTCTCTGGTCTTGATACCGGACGTTATCCTATGCCACGTACTTTTGTTTTCGGTATAAATCTTCAATTCTAATTTAATAATTTAGAAAAATATGAAAAATATTTTTAAATATACAGCATTTGCTTGCGTTGCGGGCATAGCTTTAGGAAACCTTACATCTTGTAAGGAAGATTTTTTGGAAACTGACCAATATGAATTGATTGGCACTGATTATCTGTACCAAAACGACGATCATATTCTTCAAGGTCTAACTGGTGTTTATGATATGATGGTGCCAAACGGTGATGATGGCGAAAAATCAAACGGTGATTGGGGTTTTAAACCTAATTTGTTTACCGGCGGACACCCTTCTATGGACACCCAGTGTACTGGTTGGGATGCTGCATTCCTTTCTCAGAGTTGGAATGCACAAACTACCGAATTAAATGCTGGTTGGCTTCACGCTTATATGGCCATCACCAAATGTAACACATTCCTTGAAGGTCTTGAAGATCTTGAAACCGGTGGCGAAACCGGACGCTCTGAGGAAGTGGTTAAAACCGCAAAGGGCGAGGCTACAGCCGTACGTGGATTCTTCTTTACCTGGTTGGCACAAACATTTGGACGTGTACCTTTGCTTAAAACTGGTGAAACTTACTCAGAGTCTCCCCATAAAGAAAGGGCTAAAGATTATGAAGAAATGTGGAACTTTATTATTGATGACTTTAAGGCTGCTGTTGAACTTCTCGACTGGAAACCTTACAACAATCAATATGGACGTGCTACCAAAGGTATGGCACTTGCATACCTTGCCGATGCTTATATGTGGAAGGCTTTTCGTTGTCCTGAACAAAAACAGGCTTGCTTAACTGAGGCAAGAACTGCTTTGAAGCAGATTTTGGATAAAACAGATATCTACGAACTTAGTCCTTCGTTTACCACAAACTGGGATCCTGCAGCAGTTTGGAATAAAGAGTGTATCTGGGCTGAGGTCCTTGACGAAGGTTCCAACTGGTCTAACTGGTCAAACTGGACCTCGCATATGCAGATTAAATGGTATGTGGCTTGTATCGAAAATGGTGGATGGGGTTCATTGCTCCTCCCCTGGGAATGGTATGCGTGCTACGAACCGGGCGATAAACGTCGTGACGGCTCTTGTGTTACCGGTGCAGTTCCTGAATCTGATTTGGATAAATACGGTATCGAAAAATCTGATTACGTTTACGGTTATCACCCATATTTACAAAGCGTTATAGGTAACGGTGGCGTAACCTCAACTGTTAATCGTTTCCATTGCTTAGCTAATGGTGAACCTGGTCCTTCTATTTGGACTACAAAGTTGTGGCGTACAGCAGAAGCTGATAATGCCTACAACCCTTGGGGTAATGGTACTTGGGCTCCTACTATCATTTATTGGAAACGTCTGCCAAACGTAATGCTTGATTATGCTGAATGTTGTTTCGAACTTGATGGCGAAAATAGCACAGAAGGATGGGAACAACTTGATAAATTGCGCGAACGTGCTTTTGGTAACCTTGAGGTTGGTAAAACTAAAGACCTTACCGACAAGTTCCTTCCTTATTACAATGATCTAGCCAAAATGTATGGTAAACCCGCTTTAACTGCTTATCCGTTGCCATTTAATGATGCAACAGTTACAGTTGAATCTGCTAAATCGTATTACGAAAAATACGCTAAGGGTGAAGCTAAAGAAAATGTTCATCAAAAGGCATTTACTTCGCCTGTTTGGAAAGTGGCTGTAAACACAGAACGTCGCAAGGAACTCAATTGTGAATGGTCGTTGACACCTGATTTGCATAAGTCGGGATTTTTGGCTGATCACATTGAAACTACATATCCTACTGATGCTACTAGCGGTGAAGCTTTGTTTAATTATCCGTGGACTCACAGATCATTTACTTACAGTGAGGCAAAAATGGATATGCCTATTCCTTCTGATGAGTTGATGAAAAATCCGCTCTGTGATCAGAATCCTGGTTACTAGGCCCATATCGCTTGATATTGAATAGCAATATCACATCTTAAAAAATCCGCCCGCCGCAGGCCACAAGGTCTACGGCGGGCTTTTTTTATCCCGTTGTCAAAAGTATTTCGCCCAGCGGCTTGGAGGTTTTAGAAAAATGCGGTAATTTTGCGCAAAAGATGAGATTTGCTAACAATGCTCCACAGGTTTATAAATTTTATCAACCATCACCATCTTGCCCACCAGGGCAGCCCTATCCTTCTAGCAGTGAGCGGAGGGGCTGACTCGGTGTGTATGCTCGACATGTTTGCCAAGGCAGGGTTCAGATTTGCCATCGCTCACGTGAATTTTCACCTCAGGGGCGACGAGAGCAACCGCGACGAACAATTCGTAAGGTCGCTGGCTGAGAAATACGGCGCGGAGATTTTCGTGAAATCGTTCGACACTGAACGCTATGCCACCGACAACCACCTGTCTATAGAGATGGCGGCACGCGACCTCCGCTACGCAGAGTTTGAGCAGATTATGAACAAAAACGGCTATGCCGTCACCGCCGTGGCGCACCATATCGACGACTCAATCGAAACATTCGTACTCAACGCACTGCGAGGCTCGGGCATCAACGGTCTCACAGGCATCAGGGTCAGC
>JAGCNK010000033.1 GCA_017645985.1 Bacteroidales bacterium
AGTATAACTCCCACTGCAAGAACCATATAGGCTATCCATTGGAACGAATTTGGCTTTTCGGGTGTGCCGTCGGGTTTATTTTTAGCAAAAATGCTTCGTGCAGTAAGCGTTGACACAAGCGACGATGTAATTGCACTTGTAAAACCGGCTGCAAACATACCAAATCCAAAAATATATCCTGCCCACTGCCCTATTTGATTAGCAAGTGTTTCGGTAAGGCGGAGATACGAAAATTCCATATTTTCAACCACTTCGGGCGTTAACCCGCGAGTCATCTGTGTACCCACAACCAAAATTGCCATCGAGATAATGCCGCCAAGAATCACCGAAACGGCAATGCCCACACGCATATCGCGCACAGTGGTTTCTTTTGTTACCACATTAGAGCCAAGGAAAAGGTCGTAAGGTACTACTGTTGTGCCAATTAAGCCAAGCACCAAAAGTCCGGCTTCGGGCACATCGGGCAAACTCGGCACAAACATACCTTGAGCCAATTCACCCACCGGCGGATGCGCCAAAAACGCTGTGGTAATGAACGTTATGCCCATTATAAACACAAAAACGCCCATAAAACTTGCCGTTGAGCGCAGACTCTTCAAACTGAGAGCCACGCCCACAACAAGGGCTATCGTAGTAATAATCAATCGTTTGCCAAGACCAGGGAAAACCAACGACAATCCTTCGGCAGCACCCAAGATGTTGCCCGCCTCGTAGGCAGTACAGCCGAGAATAATAGCGCCCACCACCAGCAACATCACGGGAATCTGCCCCTTGCTGCCCTGAAAATGAAATTTAATCGCCTGTCCGAGGTTCATTTTTGAGTATATGGCAGCCCTTGCGCTCGCTTCTTGAAGCACAAGGCACGCAATGGTGGCAAATCCCAACGCCCAAAGCAGTTGGAATTGGTAGTCGGCACCAGCTTTGGTGGCTGTGGTAACCGTTCCAGGACCAATAAATGCCGCCGATATTATCGACCACAGCAGGATATTCATTATCCTGCTCTTAAAAGTTCTCTTTTTTTCGCCCATATTGTCAATTGGTTTACACTTATATCAATAAAAATTATGCCAAATTAACAAGTGGCGTAATATTTACTGAACTTTTGTAAAATACCTCAGACTATAATCTTGCAACAGCTCAGGGTGCGAAATTTTGATAAGATCCCTTAGCAGCAAGTCGGGGCGGAATGGCGTCTCGTCGTAGTATGGAATGTACGAAAGATTGCAAAAATAGATGTTTTTATCCTTAAACGCCTTAAAATCCTTATAATTAGGATGTTCGGCAGCAAACGACTGCAAATCGTAATCCTTGTCGCGATTGTACTTAACTATCCAATAATCAGCATTGTAAGCGGTGGCAAAAACTTTCTCGAAATTGAGCGGAACAGTGCCGTAGGTTTGCAAATGGTTGAAAAGGAAATCAAAACCCGCATCCACGTAAAATTTTCCAGCGGTGGAGTTGCCTGTGGGCATATACCACTGCGCACCAGTTAGGCTGTTGGCAAGCAATGTGGGCTTGTTGTCAATGCCAGAAACAAGAGTTTTGAGGTTCAAATAATTGCTCTCCACCTCGGCAAAAATAGAATCGGCAGTAGCCAACTTATTGAACAACAATCCATAAAACCTTATCCACTCAGCCTGAGCGAGCGGCGAGTTTTCCATATAGTCGGCACATTCCACAAGGGGAATGTTGGTCTTCTCCAACAGTCCGAAGCCGCCAGATGTTTCGTAAGGCGAGAGCATTATCACGTCGGGATGCTGCAAAAGAATGTTCTCAATATCGGGATTCATCGACGAGCCTAAGTCTTTGATTCTGCCAGATTTAACATCGTCAACAAGTTCCTTGTCCAAGACATATTCCACATCGCAAAGACTTTTATAGCATCCTTACAACCCAAAGTCTTAACCAAAGAAGCGTGCAACGATGTAAAAATCAGCGCATTGGTTACAGGGGTATGAACCACAGTGTAATTGCCCTGACTCACCGAATCCTTTTCGGTGATGAGATACTGATGAAGAATTTTGGTAGTGTCCCACGGATTGCGGATAGTGGCAATGTAGCCGTCGCCACACGTAGAAATTTTAATGTGCGTGGCATATTTAAAAGCCACCGGCTCGCCCTCCTCAACAATGTTTTGAGTTTTTTGGGCGCAACCGGCGACAATTAATAGATATAAAAAGAAGAAAAATCTTTTCATAAAGGGGTGATTACTAATAAACAAAAGCAGCGCTGTTGGGGTTCAAGCTACTTGTTTCAAATTTTTCTACAAACTTACCACTCTTATTGAAACGGTAAACAACACTTTTGGTGGCATAATCGGTAGTGCCAATGTAGAAATCCTTGTTTTCAGGGTCGATTTCAAACATATAGATAATCGACGAAGAGAGTTCGGGAACGTCTGTTAAATCCAAGAAAGAATCCGAAGATTTGTTTTTACGATAAGTTGTAACAGTTGTAACCTCAGGATAATTTGACCAATCAGTTGAAACACTGATTACAAAGAGGTTGTCGCCATCGGTAGCGATTTTGGCGCCGTCGCTATAAACAGAATATTGTTTTGTAGAGGGATTTACTTCAAGTACTTCTGTTATGCCATTCTGCGGATCAGTATAGTGAACAACATACAATTTATCCTTTAAAGCCAACACGTTGGTGGGGTCATCGAGAATTTCGATGTGCTCTTTGAAAGAAAAATCAGAAAGGTCTACAACGGCAATCTTATTTTCATATTTTACATTGTAATCGCCTGCAATAGCGGCATAAAGATAATTATCCTTAACGCAGATTTCCTCGGGATGTGCGCCAACTTCTACAAAACCCAATGGAGCGGCAATAGTAGTGGTGTCAAACTTTGCCACTTTGCCACCGTAGGTAGAAACATACACATATCCGTCTTTTGCAACAAGATAGCGGGGCTGACCCTCGTCAGTTTTGAAAGTATATTTCTCCAAAACTTTGCCATTTTGGTCTAATTTGGCAATGTAGTTTGATCCCCAAACACTCAGATAAACACGTTTGCCGTAGCTGATAATGTCCTGACCATTGTCGCCAAGACCTTCACCGTTGGTGGAAGCGAAAACCTTTTGTTGTACAGAATTTTCACCGTTGGGATAATAACAATCAATAGTAGACTGATTGGTTCCTTGGAAAGCTTCGTTAAGAATAAACACGTGTTTAAACTTTACAACCTCTTCGGGTTTGGTTTCTTCGTCATCGTCGTCTTTACACGACTGAAATGTAAAAGTGCTCAACAATAAAGCACTGAATGCTAAAAATTTAATCTTTTTCATTTTGGTAAAATTTATTTGTTAAGTTATAAGATATATGCAGTTGAAACTGTCGTCCAGGCATAGGATAATATTTTATGATGTCGTATTGCTTGTTGGTGATGTTAATGCAAGATAATTTTACAAACATTTCCGCATTCTTGATTTTAAACTCTTTGGATAGGGCAACCGAAAATTCGGCGTAAGGGTCTATCTCATTGTCCTTTATGTTGTTTTTTAAGAAATACCGCTTGCCCGACCATACCGACGTGGCAGAAAGAGTAAATTCTTTATAGACAAAACCAATCCAACCATTGCCCGAATGTAGCGGTGTGTATGGAATTTGGAAACCGTAAAGATTTGAATTCTTGTCGGTTACGTCTATGGCTTTTTGATAAGAATATCCGGCGGAGAGGTTCACGTTGAATTCTGAAAAACTGAAATTCTTTGTTGCCGAAACATCCACGCCCGTGATATGCACACGTCCGCAGTTTGCCATTTTCCAAATATACATTGTGGGAATAGCAACTATCTTATTTTCAACACTATTGTAAAACACATCAGATGTCACGCTCCACGAATTGGCATTGTACGCAACGCCGAGATTATATTCGTGAGCGTCCTCAGGTTTCAAATTGGTAGAACCTAACGTAGTGTAATACAATTCGTTGAACGTTGGCACACGGTAGGTGTTTTTGTACAAAGTGGTAATGGAGAGTTTTTGGATAGGATAAAATTTTGCTATAACATAAGGTGTAAATCGGTCTAAATCATCTAAATGCGAGCCCACATCAGTTTTTTCACGCAAATGCGTATGCACTGCGCCGATGGTGATAGAAGTCCATTTTGCAGGATAATATCGGAGGTTTGCAGCCGAATAGATGGTGTTCCGCTCAGGAATGCGGTCGGTGATGTCGCTCAAAAGGTAGTTGTGGCAATAATCGGCGGCAAACGAGCAAGTCAACGGCGAGGCAATCTGCCAAAGATTCTGCCACGAGGCAAAAAACTCCCTTTGTGTGGAGTTTTGAGTGAGTTTGCCATCGGTGTACATCACATTGCGGTCGGTGTAGCAAGTGTATGAATAATTGTATTTTACTAATAGTTTGGTAGTTAGATTGTTGACAATACGCCTTTTGTAATCGCCTTGGATAAAATAGTTGTGGTCGTTGAGACGCTCGTTGGCTTGGTCGTTGTAAAAAATCACGCTGCCAGGCAGTCCGCGGCGAGAATCGTAGCCGTAGAGTTTTACACTGAAACTCTGCGAGTTAGAATCATTATAACAGAGATTTATCTCGCCTTTTTTGCTGACAATGTCGGTATTGTGGCGTTTTTGGTCAGTAACGTTCTTCACATTTTTGAGAGTATACTTGTACATTCCATCCGAACGGAGGAATGAGCCGTCCGCTTTGACAGTCAGTTTTTTAGACAATTTTTTAGTAGCCGACAAATCTGCGGCGAAATATCCAAACGAGCCTGTTGTAAGGTCGATTTTAATATTATCAAAATCATTGTCGTTAAACGATTTCAGACTCAGCACCGCACCAGATGCAATCATTTTAACAGGTTTGAAAAGGTTATCATCCTGACCCACCGAGACTTTTATTTCAGAAATAGTAGTAGCGTCAAAACGCGAAATATCAATCTGCCCCGCCTGAGTGTTCGACACCGGCGCACCGTCGTATTCCACTGCGGTATGCGACGCTCCCAGGGAACGTACCGAAACGGTTTTAAGTCCGCCCACACCGCCGTAGTCCTTGATATTTAAGCCGTTGCCAAGACGTAGCACACCGGCAATATCGGCAGTGGGCACAACCTTAATCTGTTCCTGACGAAATAGTTGTGAAACAGACGATTGCGTCTTTTGGTTCTGACCCAAAACGTCAACCTGCTCCAACTCACGATAGATAGTGGTATCGGAGTTCTGAGCAAGGCATTGGGTGCAAAACATCAGCAACCACACAGCCGTGGGCAGGTGCATAAGCAACGTTCTCATTTCTATAATAAAATGATAATAATCAATCTGTTGCAGTCGCCGTCCTCGCAGTTTGTGCAACTATGATGCGCTTTGCAGGTCTTCTGACTTGCCCCAACGCCGCGCCTTCCCGAAAAAATCTTCAGTGGCTAAGAATGCGGCATCCTTTGAGGAGCATACAGCAGCGGGACTGTCCAGGATTCGCACCTGATTCCCTTTTAATTGCGGCAGTTAGGTGAAACTCCGCAAACAAAACACAGTGCAAAAGTAGAGATTTTTTGAAAAATGGAGATAAAGTTTGTGTTAATCATTCCCGCCCCAACCCATATAATAGGCAAAATCTTCGGCAGAATTGAGGATTGCGGCGTTGTTGTTTCTAATCAATCGGTTGCAGCCAGCAAAAAGTTCGTCATCAGGACGACCCGGAAAAGCGAAGACCTCTCGTCCATACGAATTTGCCAGAGCCACAGTGTTCATAGAACCGCCGTGCAGAGGAGTCTGCACCACCAACAGAGCATCGCACAAACCCGCCACTATCCTATTGCGCTGAGGAAAATTTTCAGGCGAAAGCGGGTAGCCGCTGTAAAATTCTGTAATAAGAGCGCCGTGCGATTTGCGAATCTGACTTGCGAGACCGCGGTTAGAGTAAGGATAAATCTTGTCGAAACCGTGACCAAGCACCGCAACGGTATCAAAGCCATATTTCAATGCGGCTTTATGGGCAATGCTGTCAACACCGTCGGCCAGTCCGCTCAATATTAATATCTTTCTTCCAAATTTGCTAAGTTCCGAAAGAAAACTATCAACATAACGTTCGGCAAGATTGTCCGCCTTGCGTGTGCCAATTATAGAAAGTACAAAGTAACTGTCGAAATCGAATTTTCTACTGCAGTAGAGCAGCACAGGCGAATCGCTACAGTCACGAAGTTTTGAAGGATAATCGCTGTCGGTAAAAAAACTAAGATGAGTATGGAATTTTTTAACGATGTCGTATTGCTGATGGGCGGATTCCAAAAGTGCTGGCGCGGTCAACGCCTTAAAAAAATCCTTAGCCGCTGCGCCAAACGACTCCGCCACCTCCTCAGCATTTTCAAACAATTCTACCACTCCCCCAGCCGTTTCCACAAACTGCTTTATATCCGCACACCTATACCCTTTCACCATCGAAACGGCAATCTTATAGACATCTATATCGGTAACGGACATATTTTTATGTGATTTTAAATCTATGACAAAAGTATAAAAAATTCATTTAGATTGAAAGGGTATAAACATAAATAAAAAATATGTAGAAACACATAAATCGTTAATCATTTATTCTTTCCCTCAATCAGAGTTAGATACAAAATTATCAAAGGAGAAAATATTAGTATATACAAAATAAATCACAGAAAACAAATAGAATTAAATACCAAATATATAACAGAAAACTATATCACAGGGGGAAAAACATACAGCATCATAAAGATATATAACAAAAAAAGTCCCCAGCCTTAAGTGAGGCTGAGGACTCTTAAAGTAGGGCGGCTACCTGCTCTCCCGCATTGTGGCGCAGTACCATCGGCGCAAGCGGGCTTAACTTCTCTGTTCGGGATGGGAAGAGGTGGTGCCCCGCCG
>JAGCNK010000034.1 GCA_017645985.1 Bacteroidales bacterium
ATGGAGATACTCAATGTTTTCTATTGTAGTCAATTTTGGAGAATGGCGAAACCAATATGCGCACGATGTAGGTGTCGCATTCGCAAAAGATTCATGAAAAATTACAGTTGTGTAACTATTTTCTCTCGTTTCCCAGTAATTAGAATAGACTTCCTCTGTATTTAACCATTTAGGGAAAACTCCGTTTTTGTCATCTATTCCATAAGTAGTAGTTGTTTTCTCTCCTCTTTTATTATCGCAATAGAAAGTAAGCGTTGTACCATTTACCACAACATACGCCTCTTTCTCCTGCGCCAAGCTTTTAGTTGGCAACAAAATACTGAGAGCGAAAATTAGCGAAAGGTCAAAGAGAATGATAGGTTGCTTTCCTGTTGGTTGGAAAGAATCGTGGTGGGGGATGTGTGTTTTCATAGTGGTGAAGGGTTTTGTGTTTGACGTTGGGTTTTGTCTTATCTTGATTGGCAAATATAATCAATAATAATTACATTACCAATAGGTTAGACCTTTTTTTTACACCATCGCCAGCCCTATCAACGCTGCCAAAACCACCTTGATGCCTTTGGCTATGAAAAAATATTTTTTGCTTTCGGCAAATAGGGGTATTGCTCCGTGACCGTCTTGCACAATGCAGTTGGCAAGGAGGATGCCGAGGGGAATGTTGCCGCCGATGTAGAGTGTGATGAATATAAGGTGCGGACCCGATTCGGGTATGAGTCCGATGGCGAGCGCGGCTATTAATATATATAAGGTGTTGCCGTTGACAAACGATTCCACATCCATATACTTGTTGAGCACAAAAATGGCAGCGAGCGCGGCAAATGTCCACAAGAAAATTTTAGCAAAGTGCTTTTTAATCACGTGGTTGACAATATGCTCCTCCAAGAAATGGTCGGGCACTGTTAGCGCCACAAACAGCGACAACGCCGCCAGCACTATAAATGTAACCGTCACCGGGTCTGCCCCGTGGTGATGATGTTCTTCGTTTTCGTGTTGTTCGTGATTTTCGTGGATTATCTCATCATTGTGCTGCTCAAAATTTTCGTGATTTTCGTGGTTGACCCCCTCGCCGTGGTTGTGGTTGCTGTGGAGTATTCCTGTGGCAGCCATCACGCCAAAAGCGAGTATCGATACTATCAATATGATTCGTTTGGTTGACGGGTGTTTTAATCCTTGGAGCGACGGGCGGAGGTTAGGAGTGTGGGTGTCGTGATGGTGGTGAATTTCAAAATGGTTTGCTTGTCCGCACGAGTTTTTGTGTTTTTTGGTAACGAAAGCCGCTATGTATCCGCACGTTATGGCAAGTACGGCGAGCACCGCGCCAATTATCAGCGCCTGCTTGGGCATAAGGGTGAGCATAAAGAAAGCCTCGTCGCCTGTGGTGGCTATCAGGTTGGCTATCAGCGCTCCGAAACCTATCACGTCGTGGGTGAAGAGCGATACTGCGGTGTAAGTGCCTATGCATCCGGGAATTAGTCCCAGCACTGTGGCAATTATTATCTGCATGCCCTGGTGCTGGCGCATAAAGCGGTTGGCTGCTCCCTGCGAAAACACGTTGATGTACTCTATAACCATTATCATGGCGAGCACAAAGAAAGTGATAAGTATGGTCTGGACTAATACGTCGTTGATAAATTCTGACATTTTACCTCATTACCAAAGTTTCCACCATTTCTTGTTTCTTTGTTCCTTGCTGTCGTCGCCCTCTATGGCCTGATATATTTCGCCCCATGAGGGAAGACCTCCGAGCGATCGGTCATCGATATAGATGTCGGCGTCGATTTTGCGGCAGAAATAATCGTTGCCGTCTTCCTCGGGATAGTTTTTGTTAACGGCGTACAGCTCTATTCCGTTTTGTTGGCAGAATGTTACGGCGTCTTCCAGCTGACGTCCCTCGCGGCAGGTCCACAGTATTAGCCTGTGCTTGCGGGCGAGCATCTGAAGTGTCTTTATGGCAAACGGACGCGGCTTGCCTACCTCGGGATATGCGTCTTCTACAATTGTTCCGTCAAAATCTACTGCAATTTTCATTATCAGATGGTTAGCGAAGTTTTTTTTTGCGGAGGAGTTACAATCTCGTTGCGCATGGTTACAATCTTGCTGCAGATGTCGGAATACAGCTGCGGGTCGATGTCCTTGTCGATAATCTTCTCGTAGATGGTTTTGAGGTTGTTGAGCTTCCAAATCATCAGCTTGATGTCCATATTGTAGTAAAACGCCGAACTCTCAATCATCACTTCGTATAGGTAGCTGATGAGGTTCAACAGACCTTGTTTCTGGCTGATAATCTGCGCCTTGGTGTCGTTGAGGTCGTTCGACTTGATGGTGAGATAGAGGCTCTCCACCCAGCTGCTGTATATTACGAACGGAAGGATGTTGTTCTTGCCGTTTTCGTCGAGAAAGTTGCACGCTGTCCAGTACGAGTTGGATGCTATCGACGACAGCGAGTCGGCACATTCGATGTTGTTTTCAAAACGGTCGATGTATGTGCGGTCAAACCCTGCCGACACGTTGAGGCTTTCTGCAATCGACTGCGAGCAGTTGAAAAAGTCCATCACTGCCTGCTGCTTGTTGTACACTGCGCAGTATGCGAGGTCGGCGCTGTATAGTCCGAGCGCAGCCGCCTGTTCGGTCTCCTTGGTGTACTGTCCGCCCTTGTCGGGGTTGTTGAGGATGTCGGGGTTGAACGGTATGCTTTCGTCAATCAGGTATGTAAACAGTTCCACAGGTAGCGGAATGTCGTATTTGGTGTATGTAACCTTCTGCTGCTCCTTGTCGGTATTGCCGCCGCCTTGGTATTTGTAACCGCTTCCGCCGCAACTTATTAGTGTTGCAGAAATTGCGAGCGCAAGTATCGTAGATTTTCTCATAGTATGGTATTTTTTATTGTTCCTTGTTGTGGTAAAAAATTTTGCAAATATAAAAAAATTATACGTCAAAAAATCTTTTTTTATCCACTTAATGTTTTAACTTTGTAAAAAAAAATGGAAAAATTAATTGCATTTGCCTACAGCGACCTCATTGACATCAACAATGGTGAGGTTTTAAGGGAATATATTAGAAAAGTAAAGCAAAAATATATAGCGTTTTGTTTCAAAAGGATACAAATTATTTCGGAAAAAGATTTTGAGGCTGTCATCAATCGCACCATTGGCATCAACATGTGTGCGGGCATCTATTCTTACTTCAACAGCGCCGACGGCAAGGTGGTGCGTTTGCAGGACTATACTATAGGTTCTGCTCTGCGCGACGGTTTCGACTTTGGCGGAATGTTGGTGGTGAATACCGAATATGCTAAGGAAGCGTCGTTTTCGGTAATGCCCACTGCCAAAAAGGCTGCTTTTTACGATTTGCTGCTCCGCCTTATTCCTTTGGGTGGAATTAAGATTGTGCCTGAGCCACTGTATATTATGCCCGAAGAAAAGGGTAACGATTTTGAGACCAAGAATTTTGCCTATGTGGACCCTCGCAACCGTGAGTATCAGCAGGAGTGCGAAACTATTTTCAAGGTAGTTTTGGAGGATATGGGCGCTTTGCTGCCCCCCATCACCAAGAGTCCCAAGGGTTTTGCCCAGGAGGTGAAAAAATTTAAGAACCTTGTTTCGGTGATTATTCCTGTAAAGAACCGCGAATCTACCATTGAGACCGCCCTGCGCAGTGCCGCCGAACAGAAAACAGATTTTCCCTATAATATAATAGTGGTGGATAATCACAGCACCGACCGCACTGCCGACGTAATTGCCAAGATGCAAGGGCTTTATCCCGACAATATTGTGCGTATTGTGCCCGACAACATCGGTTTCGGCATAGGCGGATGCTGGAATCTTGCCATCGACCATCCCGAGTGCGGTGCGTTTGCCGTGCAGTTGGATAGCGACGACGGATACAGCCATGAGAATGTGCTGCAGGTGATTGCCGACAAGTTCCGCAAGGAGAAATGCGCTATGCTTGTGGGTTCGTACCAACTGACCAACGCTGATTTTGAGCCGCTCGACGTGCCGCCTATCACTCACAGCGAATACACTCCCGAAAATGGTCACAACAATCTGCTGCGTGTCAACGGCGTGGGTGCGCCACGATGCTTTTTTACTCCTGTGATTCGCCAAATACGCTTTCCGAATGTAAGTTACGGCGAGGATTACGCTGTGGCTCTGCACATTTCGGGCGAATACAAGGTGTCGCGCATTTTCGACGTGCTTTACAACTGCCGCCGATGGAGCGGAAATTCGGATGCCAATCCGTCGCACGAGGCACAGATTCAAAACAACTATGTCAAAGACCTTTTCCGCGAGCGTGAACTTTCGCGCCGCTACACTCTTATTAATGGTGAAGAATAATTATGGTAGAAGTTGAATCTTTCATATACAGGCAGTTAGAATCGTCGCCGCTGTTTTACACCAATTTCAGCAATATGCGGCAGTCGGCATTGCGCACGGTGCAGTTCGACGGGTTTTCGTACACTTTGCAGATGAACCCCGCACGCATTCAGAGCGCCACCGCCGACATCTCCAAAAAGCCCGACACGAGCCGCTGTTTCCTCTGCCGCGCCAACTTGATTCAGGGGCAGATTCCATACGAATACAGCGACGATTTCTTTATAGCCGTAAATCCTTTTCCCATAGGCGAAAACCATCTTACGATTATTTCGCAACGGCATCAGGACCAGGGTATTATGAATATAGTTGACAAGTTTGTGACTATGGCTGACGATATGCCTGGCTATGTGGTTTTTTACAACGGACCTAAATGCGGTGCTTCTGCGCCGTTTCATCTGCATTTGCAGGCTTGCAAGGCGGTTTCGCTGCCGGTTTTTGCCCAGATTGAGAATATGAAACGCCTCTATGCTGTTGACTGTGCGGAGTTTAGCGATACCAATGTGTACAAGATCGACGACACCACACGCCGTTTTATTGTGGTGCAGACTATGAACCGCAGCCAGTTGCAATATCATATCGAAAAACTCCTCCGCGAAATCAATATGATTTATCAAACCGCTGAGCCTGAGGTGAATGTGGGCATCCTGTTCGACGACGGGTATTACACCGCCACAATTTTTCCGCGCGACAAGCACCGTCCCGAGGAGTTTTTTCGCACAGGTGCCGACCGTATCGTGTGCAGTCCCGGATATGCCGACCTTGCCGGAATGATTCCCGTGAGCGTGAGAGACAATTTTTATTCTATCACCGACAACGACATCCGCAGCATTATGCGCCAGGTGTGCATTTCGTCAGAAAAATTCGATGCCTTGCATATCTCGCTTTAATTTTTTAGTTTTGCAAAAAAATAAAAACAACATGTACCAATATCCAATACAAAAATCAGTTCTTGACCAAAAGATATCCGCGCTCGGAGTAGCCGACCCGGAAAAAATGTCGATACGCGAAACTGTGCGCATCGCCAATATGCTTGAACAGGAGACCGGCGAAAAGTTCGTCCGCTTGGAGATGGGCGTTCCCGGATTGAAACCTCCGCAGATTGCCTTGGACGCCGAGCGTGAAGCCGCCGAAAAGGGTCTCTGCGCTATTTATCCTCCTGTCGACGGTGTTCCTGCATTGAAAGAGGCAGCCGCAAGGTTTGCCAAATGCTTTATCAATGTGGACGTTCCCGCCAAAAACTGCCTTGCCACCACTGGCAGCATGCAGGCTTGTTTCGCTGCGTTTATGGTTGCCAACCGCACCGACAAAAAACGCGGCAAGACTCTCTTTATCGACCCTGGTTTCCCTGTAAACAAGGCTCAGTTGCGTGTGCTCGGTATGCAGTTCGAGACTTTCGACGTGTACGACTACCGTGGCGACAAACTTGAGGCTAAACTCGAGTCGTACCTGGCTAAGGGCGACATCAGCACCATACTCTATTCAAGTCCCAACAATCCTGCGTGGATCAACTTTACCGAACTGGAACTCAAGACCATAGGCACACTCGCCACCAAATACGACGTGATTGTGATGGAAGACCTCGCATATTTTGGTATGGACTTCCGCCGCGATATTTCTAAGCCGGGCGTTGCGCCGTTCAACCCAACGGTTGCCAAGTATACCGACAATTGGATTATTATGCTTTCGGGCAGTAAGAGTTTCAGTTACGCCGGTCAGCGTATAGCAGTGATGATGGTTAGTTCCGCAATTTTCGACCGCCGCTATCCCGACCTCAAGGCATATTTCGGCAACGACAATTTCGGTCACGCTATGATTTTCGACGCTCTCTACACTTTGTCTACCGGCACTACCCACACTCCTCAGTATGGTTTCGCCGCTATGCTCAACGCTTGCTGCGACGGCACCTACAATTTTGTGGAGCCCATCAAGGAGTACGCCCGCCGTGCCAACATTCTCAAAAAATCGTTCTTCAACAACGGTTTCGAGGCTGTTTACGACAAAGACGGCGACGAGGATATCGCTGACGGCTTCTATTTCACAGTCACCTATCCTGGAATGACCAGCGGCGAACTTGTGAAGAACCTTCTTCAGTTTGGCATCTCGGCAGTGGGACTCAATATCTGCGGATCGTGCCATCACGGCATACGCGTATGTGTGTCGCAACTTGGCGACGAGGCTCTTGCCAACGCCGAAGCACGCATCAAGGCTTTCAACGCCTATTTCAAGAAATAATTTAAAATGCGTCTATATATAAAAGGTGCGGAAGAATCCGAATGTTTTCTTCCGCACCTTTATTATTTAAGACTGATGATAATAGACTACAAGTTGGTTACGATGTCGTTTCTGAATTTTTCTACTGCCTTAACGATGTCGTCGATCTGCTCGTCGCTTACTGTGATGGTGGTGTATGCGCCCTGAGTGGTAACGCGCTGACCGTCGATAACTTCGGTCTTGTCTTCACCGTCGAAATCCTGGATTTTTACAGGTTCAAAAGCCACAGTTAGCTGTTTCAATCCTGCCACCATCTTGATGTAGCTGGGATCGTTGTTCATAAACTTAACGAGGATAGCCATCAGGTCGTCGAGAATGTTTTTCTGACTTGCGATGTGCTCTTTCATACGCTTGTTGGGTTTGGCGGCGTACACTTCAGAAGCCAGGTAGAGGCTCTCTGTCCAAACGCCTGTAACCATAAGTGCGCTGATATTGCTACGACCGTTTTGACGTAGGTATGAGTCCATCTGGAAATAGCTCTGAACGCTGGTGATGAGCAGCGAGTCGAGGTTGTTGCTGCTGGTGGCTATCTGCTTGAGGGCTGCGAAGTCGAAAAACTGACCAATCTGCAACTGTTCGCTGAGCTTGCGTATAGCCACAAGGTACTGGATAACGTCGCCAGTCTTGTTGTAAACGTTGAGGTAACCCAGGTCGGCGCAGTATACGCCAAGACCGAGAGCCTTTTTAAACGATGTTTCAAAATTGTCGGCATAGTCGGTGCTGAACAGATATTTGGGAGTGTACTGCACTTTCATATCCTGAATAATGGCCGACACCTCTACCGGCGAGGGAAAGCTCTGGATCATCTCGCCCACGTCGCCGATGGCAACATCCTGATATTTTTTGATAAAGGCCGAATCAAGGCCGTATTTGGCGTAATCGATTTTGGCTTCGGCTTCGGGATTGTATTCCAACTTTCCGTCGTTGCCGTTCTGCTGCTGTTGTTGTTCTCCGCCCGATGTGCCTCCGCACGACATTATCGCTGTGGCAGCTGAAAAGGCGAGTGCCAATGTGAGTATCTTTTTATATTTCATAATGCAAAGTAATATGTTTAATACTATACAATTTCAATTTACAACAAAGATACGGTTTTTTTTTATAAAAAACTCTTTTTATTCATTTTTTTAAAAAAAATATTACTTTTACGCTGCAAATCACCAAAACAATTGCCTCATATTATGAAGTGTATAGTTATCGACTATGATACTCCCTCGCTCAAGGAGTTGTGCAACGCTGTGGCCGCCATCGACGGTATAGAGCTTGTCTCGTTTTTCCGCACCACCACACGCGCGCAGCGCTATTTGCAGACCCACACCGACATCGACCTTATGTTTGTGGATGTGGATATGCAGACTCTCTCGGGCGTTCAGCTGGTC
This sequence comes from Bacteroidales bacterium, assembly GCA_017645985.1. Taxonomy (GTDB): domain Bacteria; phylum Bacteroidota; class Bacteroidia; order Bacteroidales; family UBA3824; genus UBA3824. The sequence goes on from JAGCNK010000034.1 coordinate 8,021, forward strand.
AAGACTCTTGTTAATCCGCCGATTACGGTTTTCACCACAGCCAAAGCCGACTTTCCCGCCGACTCAATTAAAGTGCCCTACGCCGCAGTATTGTTGAAACCTTACACTTTGAAATCTATCAAACGCGCTATTGCGCAGGTGCGCGAGGCTGAGCTTGTGCGCCGCGAAATGACTCTCGTCAACCCTAATTATGTCAACAACGGCCGCTACATGTTCGTGAAGAGCGAGTACAAGGTGGTGCGCATCAATTTCGACGACATATTATATATAGAGAGCATGCGCGAATATGTGCGTTTTCATCTCAGCGACGGCAGCTCGGTGATGAGTCTGCTGAGTATCAGGCGTGTAGAAAACTATCTGCCTCAGTCGCTGTTTATGCGCATACACCGCAGCTACATTGTCAATTTAGACAAAGTGAACCTTGTGGAGCGGCAGCGTGCGATATTCGACGAGCAGACAGCCGTGCCCATAAGCGACCAGTTCAAAGAAAAATTCCAAGATTTCCTCGACACAAGCTTTGCAGTGTAGTTTTAAAAAAAAATTAAAAAAAAGTTGAGAAAAAACTTGACTTTTAAAAAAAATCACCTTACCTTTACCACAATTACAAATATCAAAACCCAATAATTATGTCAGACACATTTTCAAGTGCAATACCATCAAAGAGTCGGCCTGAATGGGCAAAGCTGATTACCGGCGAGATACAGCACGAGTTTAAGAACTACGTGTTGCAGCTCCGGATCTATCAGATTCGGAAAGATATCGAACATGGTCGCACCACTGTTGAAAAATCTCTCGACAGTCTTTACGAACTATGTATGAAGTATTCGTTGGCAGTACGTGCCGACTTTAAAGAAATTTTTAAATCTTGGTAATCAACTATGGAAAATAAATTATACACAAAACAGGAAGTTATCGACTTTATTAATAATGGTCGTGTAATGTCGCTCACAGGCAGCGAAAAAGCCCTTTCGGGTTTGCCTAAAGGCAATTGGATTGGCGGTACATCGTATTACATTGTTGATACAATAGGCAAAGAAGCTAGCGATGATCTAATTTTTGTCGATGACTTTACACTTGTGGCTCAAAATTGCAAGATGATAGCCTATGACGAAACCAACATTCAAGATATAGCCAAAAACGGATACAAAAACGGTTTTGTGGTAGTGGTGTTGCCAATAGATTCGCAAGTTTACTATACATTTGCCAATAATGCTTTAAGATACGAAAATATGTTCGACAATCCTGTTGTTGGTTATATTGCTGCCACCAAAATGGAGGATTACGGAAAAAAATCTCCTCAGACTGCTACAGGCATTGACGGAAAACTTACCAACAGCCTTGCTTCTGTGCTGTATGTTGAGCTACCAGACTATCTCTCTGCGCGTGCCGAAATAGAAAACTTCGACACTATCGACCCAAAATCACCCAAAATTGTATTCCCTAAAGATGGTTTTGTACAGTCTGATTGCACTATCGATGGCAAATCAGGTAACATAGCCGACTATTTTGAAAATGTTATTAAACCTCGTTTGGGCGGATATACTCAGATGATTACATCGCAAAACGGTGCTCTCATCAACCGTGACATCAAGATTGTGGATTCGCAAAAAGGTGAAGTAACTTTTTTCTCGCCTGTATATGCTGGCGACGAATACTATTTGGTGGACAGTAGTGCCGACTATCTTAGCATGTTCAACCGTTCGCTCGGCTCTAAAAGATGCGATGTACTCACCTGTTTCTCTTGTATTTCGTATTTCTTTGGAGGTAAGTTTGAGGGCAAAAACGTTTGTAAAAACGGTATCTACGCATTTGGCGAAATTGGCTATCAGTTGCTTAACAAAACGGTTGTTACTCTCGAAATCGACAAAGTGAAATAAACTCTCTCTTTATTTTATATCCCTCTGTTTTTTTAGCGTCTGCCTGTTTTCGGGCAGACGTTTTTTTTGGGGGATAATGCTCCGGCGGTTGTCTTTTAATTGAAGTCAACATATTGCAAACTATTAAAACACAACGGCCATGAAAAAGTTATTATACATCATTGTCTTTTCTGTGCTTACGCCGCTGATAGCCGCCGCGCAGACTATCGACAGCCAGCTGCTCGAAAACTGCAAGAAGGAGCTTGCCGATATTTCTGAAAAGAAAGTGGAGATTCACGACATAGCTTTCAATACCGACGGACATTGGCTCATACTCTACGGCGACATAGGCTACAGCTACAGCTACATTCCCACGCCGCTCGAAAACATGCTTGTGAAACTCAACGCCGCCGGCACTTCGATCGACAAGGCTGTACTTCTGGGCGACACATCCTGGGCGCTGCTCTACAATGGCAAGGAATACACGGCGCAGTCGCTGCCGTCGGACATTGCTACCGACATTGCCGCCGCACAAAAAAAACAGAAAAACTTTCGCTGCCTGGCTTACAAAGGCGAATGCCGACTGACTGTGTATGGCTCTAACGGATTTATAGCCAAAGGATTGCCGCAGCAGATGGTGGCCAAGCTTGCCCAGCTGAACAAAAAGAAGGTTTCGATCCGCGAGGCTGCTTTTGGTCCCGACAACGGATGGGTGCTGCTATACGGACGCACCGGCATCGCATTCCAAAACCTTCCCGACGACCTTACCGCACTGCTCAAAAAGTTAGGCAAAAAGGGCACAAAGGTTAACCTCGTGCGTTTCTTCGGCAGCAAATGGGTGGTGGTGTACGACGACTACAAGGTGGAAACCAACATTTAAGCCGGGAAACAAAAAAAACGTTAAAAATCTTATTTTTTCAAAGCAATTGTTTATATTTGCGCATTATTAACGATAAAAAACATTTGCTATGGGACTTCCACGTTTTTTCCCTGAAATGAAGATACATGAGTTTGAGTACGTTCCTCGTTACTACGATCCCCGCAAGGAGGATTTGAAAATCCGCCGCGCCCGTATCCGCAAGGAACTCGGCAAAGAGGACGACGAGGACACTCGTATTCTGCAGCACGGCACATTCCGCCGTATGTACGAGCGTCGCAAGAGCGACCTCAAACAGGCCAACCGCCGCCGTACCGTACTGTTTATTGTACTTATGGTAGGCGCGTATTTTGCCAACCAATATTTTCATTTCATTTAAGACCGAATAGTTTTCTGCGATGGCTGATGTTATAAGGCTTATGTCCGACGCACTCGCCAACCAAATTGCGGCTGGTGAGGTTATCCAACGTCCGGCATCTGTTGTAAAGGAACTTGTAGAAAACTCGGTAGACGCCGGCGCCGACGAAATCACTGTGAACATCAAGGACGCCGGTCGCACCCTCGTGCAGGTAATCGACAACGGATGCGGCATGAGCGCCGCCGACGCGCGCATGAGTTTTGAGCGTCACGCTACTTCTAAGATTTATACTTCCGACGACCTTTTCTGTATATGTACCAAGGGTTTCCGTGGCGAGGCTCTGGCTTCGATAGCGGCAGTGGCAGAGGTGGAACTGAAAACCCGCCGCGAGGAAGATGCTATTGGTACTCAGGTGGTTATCAATGGTTCGCAGTTTATGGGGCAGAATCCTGTGAGCACGCCGGCTGGCACTAATTTCAGTGTCAAAAACTTGTTTTTCAACGTGCCGGCTCGCCGCAAGTTCCTGAAAGCCAACAGTACAGAATTGCAGCACATTGTGTCTGAGTTTCAGCGTATTGTGCTCACTCATCCGTCGATTAGTTTTTCGCTTTATCACAACGGCAACATTATTTACAATCTTCCGCAGAGCACTCTAAAGCAGCGTATTGTCAATGTCTTTGGCAAAAACCTCAACCAGGAGCTTATTCCTGTGGAGATCGACACTTCTATAGTTAAGATTTCGGGATTCACCGGCAAGCCCGCCGCCTCTAAAAAGCGCAGCGACAAGGAGTTCTTCTTTGTCAACAGCCGTTTTATGAAGAGCCAGTATTTTCACAAGGCTGTGGCTCTGGCTTACGAGAATCTTGTGCGTCCCGACTGCATTCCGCCTTACTTCCTATATTTTGAGGTGGACCCGCACAGTATCGATGTCAACGTGCATCCTACCAAGACGGAGATAAATTTTGAAAACGCGTCGGATATTTTCCGTCTGTTGCAGGCTGGTATCAGGGAAACTCTTTCAAAGAGCGACGTGGCTCCGGCTATCGACTTTGATTCCGAAAGCGACGACATTGATGTGCCTTATTTTTCTAAGGACGCGCCTATGCCGCCTATGCCTAAGGTTTCGTTTAATCCGTTTTACAATCCTTTCGACAACGACAGCGACAGCGGAAGCCGTTCTTCGTCCCACTCTTCGATGCCTTATCCGTCGGCACCTATGCCCGAGCGCGAGCGTCACAATCTCGACAACTGGGACCGCCTTTACAACGACGGCATTATGCACGACGACGGAGCTACTCTTGCCGATGTGTCAAGCTCTTTTGCTCCCAAGGTTGAGAACAGGCTTATTCAGATTAAGAACAAATATATCGTAAGTCCTTCAAAATCTGGTATTATGGTGATAGACCAACGCCGTGCCCACAAGCGCGTGCTCTATCAGCAATATATCGAGAAGGTGGATGTAAACGCCGATGCCGTGCAGACCTTGCTCTATCCTGTGGTTCTGAATCTCGACGTGCAGAGTTTCGCTATGGCGTTCGATATCAGGGACGAGTTTCAGGTGGTTGGCTTTGATATGGAGTTCAACGAGGACAACAGCATAGTTATCAAAGGCATACCGCCGTATCTTTCGCCCGACTCAGCCACCGAGGTGGTCAACGACATTATCGACAGCTACAAGGAGGGCCACGGCAATGTGTCCACGTCTATCAAGGATATTCTCGCTATCGCAGCCGCCAACCGCGAGGTGATTCCCTACGGCAAGAGCCTTACGCCCGAGGAGATGAGGCAGCTGATTGATTCGCTTTTTGCCACCAATGCACCCAACTTTTCGCCCGAGGGCGAGCCTGTGATTGTGATCATCGGCATGGACGAAATCGAAAAACGTTTTACCAATTCATAAATAATCAAATATTTAGATAAACAAAATGCTACAAATAACTCGGGGCGCCAAATTTTTGCTGATAGCCAATATAGCTATGTTTGTGATTACATGGCTTTTGCAGGTTACCAAGGGTGTGGATCTGACAGATTATTTAGCGTTGTTTTATGTCAAGAGTGCCAACTTCCGTCCGTTTCAGTATTTCACCTACATGTTTATGCACGGCGGATTGTTCCACTTGTTCTTTAATATGTACGCACTGTTTTTGTTCGGCGTTATTTTGGAACGTGTCTGGGGAACAAAGCGTTTTATGTTTTACTATCTTGTAACTGGTTTGGGCGCGGCGGTGGTCAACACTGTGGTCAACTATTACCAGTTTGCTCCGCTGTTGCAGGCTTACAACGACTTTATGGCGTCGCCCTCTGCCAACGGTCTCGAGGCTATCACGCAAAAGTGCAACGGATTTAACCTTGCTGCCGTCTACGAGATTATCGAGCATTGGAGCGAGGTGGAGGCGGATTACGCCTCTCTCGACAATATCCGTTCGCAGGTTACCACAATTGTTACCAATGTTACTTCCGCGCCGATGATTGGTGCTTCCGGAGCAGTGTTCGGATTGCTTTTGGCGTTTGCTATGATGTTTCCTGATATGAAATTGCAGATTATTTTTGTGCCTATTGGTATAAAAGCTAAATATTTTGTATTGATTTACGGACTTGCCGAGCTGTTTTTGGGCATCAACGATTTCAGCGGCGACAATGTGGCTCACTGGGCTCACCTTGGTGGTCTGCTCGCAGGCATTGTGCTGATGTTGATCTGGCGGCGTTTCCCCGGCAACAAATTTTTTAACAGTTAAGTTATGAACAATTTGAAATCTATAGCGGCCGGCAGCATGGCTACAAAACTGATTGCTGCAAATGTGATAGTTTTTCTGCTTATTCAGCTGGCAGGGCTTTTCAATTTTCTGATGGCGTCGCCATATGATGTGGAAGACACTGTGTTAGAATATCTTGCTGTTCCTTCGGCGCTTGCAAGACTTGCCGACAGATTTTGGACACCGATAACATATATGTTTCTCCATACAGGGTTCTGGCATATTCTGGGTAATATGCTGTGGCTCTATTTCTTAGGAAAAGTTTTCTTGGAAGTTTTCGACGGACGTAGGCTCTTTGCCGTGTATGTGCTTGGAGGATTGAGCGGTGCGCTGTTTTATGTGGCTGCATACAATCTGTTTCCGGCGTTTGCATCGTCGTTGCTTGTTTCGTGCTGCCTTGGCGCGTCGGCTGCTGTGTCGGCGGTGGTGATTGCGGTGTGTGTGTCGCGTCCGCAGTTGCAGCTCTATTTCTTTGGCATTCTGCCTGTTGCTCTCAAATGGCTGGGCATTATATATGTGGTTTTAGATGTGGTTTCGATTGCGGGCGACAATCCCGGCGGACATATCTCGCACCTCGGAGGAGCTGCTTTCGGTGCTATCTTTGCCCTCTGTCTTAAAAACGGTACCGACATTACCCGCTGGTTTTGCTCTATGACCGACGGCATCGTGTCGTTTTTCGGCGGATTTGGCTCTGAGCGCAAACCCAAAATGAAGGTTAGCTACCGCACCAAGGGCGACAATGTGGAATACACCGAGGCCAAGACCGTTTCTGACGAGGAGTTCAACCAGCGCAAGCACAACGAAACCGAGCAGATTGACCGTATTCTCGAAAAAATTTCAAAGAGCGGCTACGACAACCTCACCAAGGAGGAGAAGGATTTTCTTTTTAAGGCAAGCCGCAAATAGTTTCTGATTATGTACAGATATCTTTGTATATTGTTGGTTTTATGTGGATTGCAGTCGATGGCGCAATCCTCAAAAGGCTCTCTTCGTGTGTGCCGCCTTACTGTCGACCTCATTGAGGAGACCGACGTGGTGTTTTCAAACGGCGTGGTCACACAAAGGCCTATTTCTGATTTTGATTTCAACGATCCCACTCTTCAGGTGGCTGAAATCAACACCACCCGTCCCAATTTCGGATGGCAGATTGTGAGCAAAAACAAGGAGACTTTTCAGACAAAATACCGCCTCTTGGTGGCCACTTCGCCCGATTTGCTCAAGGAGGGCGACGCCGACATCTGGGACAGCGGCATTGTTGACGACCGCAACTCCACAGGCGTGGTATATCAGGGACGCCCGCTATCTCCGGGTTCTTTATATTATTTTACAGTAAAGGTTTACGACCAGAAACAACGCTGTTCGGAATATGCCGCGCCCAAGGGTTTTGTGGTGTCTACCGAACCCGACGAGGCGGGAGCTTTGCTGCCGTTGCAAAAGTCGGAACAGATGCCAAAATTAATTACCCATCCCAGGCGTACTCTTATGCTTGATTTTGGCAACGACGCTTTTGGTCAGATTAAACTTCATTTCTCAAATGTGATTCCTGACCAGACAGTTACCATACGTCTTGGCGAGATGGCCGACAGCAATGGCGTTGTCACCAAGCCAGGTGGTTCGCGCCGTTATGCATCTTATCAGCTTACTCTCGACTCGGTGCGTGCGTTTTATGAGTTTAATCTGCGCAAGGATAAGCGCAACACCAACCCCAACGAAAACGAGAGCGGCGTGTCGCCTATCTTTATGCCTAATTATATAGGTGAGGTTTTTCCGTTCAGATATTGCCAGATTCTGGGCTACAATGGTTCGTTCCTTTATCGTGATGCTGTCCGTTCGTCGGTGAGCTATCCTTTCGACGATGCCGCTTCTGATTTCTACTCGTCAGACACTATCCTCAACCAGCTGTGGGACTTGAGCAAGCACACTTTGCGCACCACCACGTTCTGCGGACTTTTTGTCGACGGCGACCGTGAGCGTATTCCTTACGAAACTTCCACGCTTATCAATCAGCTGAGCCACTACGCCGTTGACTATCACTACTCCATAGCCCGCGGCACTTTGGAACACCTTATCAATAATCCCACCTATCAGACCGAGGGTATTATGCAGACGCTCTTCATAGCTTGGAACGATTATCTCTATACTGGCGACGACCGTGTGCTCAAAAAATATTATCCTGTGCTCAAAGACAAGACTCTGATGTTTCTCCGTTCGGACGACGGCCTTATCCGCACTGGCAACAAAATCACCGACTTGGAGCATCTTCAGCGTGTCAATTTCCGTGGACGTGAGATTCGCGACCTTATTGATATGCCCAAATCCGAAACCGACGGCTACGAGCGTGGCGTGTGCAATACTGTGGTGAATGCGTTTCACTACAAGGCTCTGATGTTGCTCGCCGACATTGCCAACGCTATTGGCAACAGGTTTGATGCCGACAACTATACCGATATGGCCCGTGTTACCAAAAATTCTATCAACGCTATGCTCACCGACAGCTGCGGTTTCTATATCGACAATCTTGCCAGCAGCCACACTTCGTTGCATGCCAATCTGTTTCCGCTGGCTTTTGGCATCGTTGACAACAACAGCCTTAGTTTTGTGAAAAATTTTGTTCAGAGCCGTGGTATGGCGTGCAGCGTTTACGGAGCGCAGTTTCTGTTAGACGCTCTCTACGATTCTGGCTTGGCGGATTCGGCTTACAGCCTGCTCACCGACACTACCAAACGCAGTTTTTACAATATGATACGCTCAGGCAGCACCATCACCACCGAGACTTGGGATAAGGATATCAAACCCGATCAGGACTGGAATCACGCATGGGGTGCGTCGCCTGCCAATATCATTGTGCGCAAGATTATGGGTGTGGAGCCGCTTTCGCCTGGTTTTGCATCGCTGTCGGTAGCTCCTAAGCCTTCCAAGTTGCAGCACGCCGACATTACCGTGCCCACTCCGCGTGGCCCGGTGTGCGTAAGTTTTGAAAATACCGAAAAGAAATTTGACATGCGTGTGAGCGTTCCGCCAAACTGCCGTGCCAAGGTTACCCTGCCATACAGCCGTCAAACTATGTGGGTGGGCAACGGAAAGCACCATTTCAGCGAATCACGCAAATAATCCGCAATTTGTATTCTAATAGATTGCTACTCAAAGATATATCCGCCTTCTCTCGACAGCACGATGTTGAGGTCGATAATGTTGATGGCGTCTAAAAACGAGTCGAGAACCAGGTATGGCGATTCGTTAAGGTCTTCGCCTGTGCTGTTGATAACCACAATTTTGCCTGCGCCAAAATTTTCGGCGGCTTCTATTCCGGCAGGCGAATCTTCAAACACCATAATTTCGTCGGGTTCGAGAAACATCTGGTTTGCGGCTTTTTTGAAAATGTCGGGAGCTGGCTTGCTTGCGAATGTGTAGTCGTTGTAGATGAACCTGCGTTGCGAAAACCATGTTTTCAAATTGTAACGCTCGTAAAAGAATGTGGCGTTCTCCTGGTCGCTGCTTGTGGCTATCGACGTGGGAATGGCGCACGCAAGACAGAAGTCGAACATCTGCCGCGAACCTTTGTGAAGGTCGAAGTTGTTGTTGATGATGAGATGACGGTAAATGGCCTCCTTTTCTGAGGCGAGAGAGTCAACTTCGCTCTGACTTAAATCCTTTTTAAACAGGTATTTGAATATTTCGGCATTGGTGCGGCCGTGCATATTGTCGCGTATCTCCTGGTCCGACAGCGAGATATGGTAGCGGTCGAGAAATATGTTCCAGGCCTTGTTGTGATAAGGCGTGTCCCAAAGCAGTGTGCCGTTGAAGTCGAATATTATACCTTTAAGTCTTGACATTGTTCAAAATTTTGTTTTTACCGTACTGCAAATTTAGGGCAAAACTATCGGTTTTGCAAAAATTTTTTTTTCTGATAAAAAATAGGTGTTTCAGAGTTTATTTTTTTGTATATTTACACCAAATTATAATCTACCACAATGCAGAATATTCTGTTGATAATAATAGGTGCGGCTTTTATGGCGCTTTTGATTGTGCTGATGCTTACTCTGCGCAAAATCAAGCGTATAAACGCCGAACTGCAGCGCCAAAAAAACGAGATTGAGCAGCAGAAGAACCTTATTGAGCAGAAAAACTGCGAGATTACCGACTCCATCAACTACGCCCGCAAGATTCAGGACAACATTCTCCTGCCCGAATCTAAGTTGAAACAGTGGCTGCCGCAGATGTTTGTCTATTTTAAGCCCAAGGATATTGTCAGCGGCGATTTCTATTGGTTTTCTAAGTTTGAGAACAAATATGTGATTACGGCTATCGACTGCACGGGTCACGGTGTGCCGGGCGCGTTCCTCTCTATGGTGGGCAACACTCTTTTGCACGAGATTGTTAATATCAAGCACGTTTTCAAGCCCGACGTGATTCTCACTATGCTTCACACCGGCATCCGCCTTGCGCTCAACCAAAGCAACGAGGATTCCGACAGCGAGGACGGTATGGATATGAGCCTCTGCACAGTGGACGCCAAACTGCACCGTTTTCAGTTTGCTGGCGCAAAAAACAACCTCTATGTGGTGCAGGGCGACAAGCTTAAAATCCTGAAAGCCAATTACTATTCTATCGGCGGGCGACAGCTGCGTCCCGATATGCAGATAGAGTTCACCTGTTACGACTTTATGTACGACGACAACACCTCTATATATATGTTTTCCGACGGCTATCTCGATCAGTTCGGCGGCGACGACAATGAGAAATTCAACACTCAGCGTTTCCGAGAGATGATTCTCAACAACCGAAACCTGCCAATGGAGCAGCAGAAGGCTGTGCTTGCCGAAACTATGGACAAATGGAAAGGCGACCGCCAACAAATCGACGATTTCCTTGTACTGGGTGTTAAACTTGCTGATTTACAATGATATTACTAATAACTTGCTTATAATGAAAAGATTTTTATTACTCTCACTTATCACACTTGCCTTGGCGCTCTCGGTTGATGCGCAGAACTACACCGTAAATTCGCCCGACGGACGTTTGAAGGTGGATATCAACTGCACCGGCGGCAAGGTCTTCTATTCAGTTTCGCTCAATGGCAAAGAGTTTATGAAGCAGTCGCAGCTGGGACTTGTTACCACTGTGGGCGATTTTTCCGAAAACCTCACGCCTAAGGATTTCAAAACCGAGGCAAAAACGTTTAGCTACGATAGCAAAGTATTGAAACGTAGCCATATAGATGTATCGGCTACACGAGCTGTGCTGAGCCTTTATCAAAACAACCGTCCCGCTATCGACTTGGTTTTTATGGTGAAAAACAGCGACTTGGCGTTTAAATATGTGGTTTATCCGCAGCCAAATCCCGCAACTACCACCGAACCGTTTGTGTGCACGGTTATCAACAACGAAAAATCATTCTTCAACTTTCCCGACGGCACCACCACATTTCTTTCTCCGCAGATGAAGGGCCAATCGGGTTGGGCTCGCACTGCTCCGAGTTACGAAAAACCATATTTTGCCGACGATAAAACAGGAAAGAATGGCGAAGGTGCTGGTTATATTTTCCCGGCTCTCTTTCACGTGCCTTCTGGATGGGTGCTTGTAAGCGAAACTGGCGTAACGTCAGCTTATTGCGCATCGCATATCACTTGCGAAGGTGGTGCAAGTTACAAGGTGGCTTTCCCCTTGGATGAGGATTACAACGGCAATGGCACTTCCGCTCCCGGTATTCAGCTTTTGGGCGATACTCCTTGGCGCACAATTTCTTTTGGCGAAACTCTCGCGCCTATTGTGGAGACTACCATTCCTTGGGATTTTGTTGAGCCGCTTTATGCTCCGTCTAAGAACTACACCTACGGTGCAGGCACTTGGAGCTGGATTATCGGTTTCGATGAGAGCGTGAACTTTCAGGAGCAGAAACGCTACATCGACTTTACCGCCGACCTTGGTTTCGTTTCGCAAATAGTTGACAACTGGTGGGATACGCAGATTACACGAGATTCTATTGAGATTCTTGCCAAATATGCCAAGCAGAAAGGCACGTCGCTCTGCCTCTGGTACAATTCCAACGGCTATTGGAACGACGCTCCGCAAGGCCCTAAGCATATTATGAACAATATTATCAAACGCCGCCGCGAGATGGCGTGGATGCAGTCTATTGGCATCCGTGGTATCAAGGTGGATTTCTTAGGCTCTGACAAACAGCAGACTATGCAGCTCTATGAGGATATTCTTGCCGACGCCAACGACTTTGGTTTGGAGGTGATTTTCCACGGCGCAACCTTGCCGAGAGGGTGGGAGAGGATGTACCCCAACTTTATTGGTTCTGAGGCTGTACTCGCAAGCGAGAACCTCCATTTCGGCGACGATTTCTGCCGTCAGGAATCTTACAACGCCACTCTCCATCCTGTGATTCGCAACTCGGTGGCTTCTATGGACTACGGCGGCATCACTTTCAACAATTACTTCAACACCACCAACGACACCACTATGTGGGGCGGACACCGTGTTACGTCGGATGTTTTTCAGATGGCTGTGGCTATCTTGTTCCAATGTCCGCTCAATCACACCGCACTATATTATAAGGTGTTGCCCAAGGAGAATTGGAAACTCGATTTTGTAAAACAATGCCCCACGCTTTGGGACGACATCAAGTTTATCGACGGCTATCCCGGCAAGTATCTTATAATTGCCCGCCGCAGCGGAAGCAAGTGGTACATTGCCGCCATCAATGCTCAAAACGAACCTTTGAAACGCACCTTGGATCTGAGCTTCATAGGTAGCGACATCACTGTTTATGCCGACGACGCCAATCTCAACGGTAGTATGAAACAGTTGAAGCTCAGCAAGAAAAACACGTTGCAGATAACCGTCCCCCACGACGGCGCAACCATTATTGTAGGTAACTCTAAATAATTTTGGATATGAAAAACGCACTATTTGTAATCGACCCGCAGAACGATTTTTGCGAAAACACTGGTTCATTGTATGTTCCAGGTGCAACAGGCGATATGACCCGTCTTGCCTCGTTTCTCCGTCGCAACGCCGACAAAATCGACAATATCTTTATCACTGCCGATGACCATCAGCCCAACGACATATCTCATCCCGCTTTCTGGGTGGACACTCAGGGCAATAATCCCGCTCCGTTTACTTCAATCTCGGTGGAGGATGTAAATAATAAGGTGTGGCTGCCTGCCGACGGAAACGTTTCGAGGGCTGTGGAGTATCTCTCTGAACTAAAAGCCGCTGGCAAATACGCACATACTATATGGCCTGTGCATTGTCTGTCGGGCACCAACGGTGCTGACATTTGCAAGACCTTTATGGACGCTGTTTTGGAATGGGCGGCGCAGACCAAGGGTTATTACCAAATTATCCGCAAGGGCGCGTATCCATATTCTGAGCATTTCGGCGCGTTTCAGGCTGAGGTTATCAATCCTGAGTATGAGGAGACAATGTTTAACTACGACCTTGCCGACGAGCTCTATTGCTACGACAAGGTGTATATCGCTGGCGAGGCCAAGAGCCACTGCGTAGCCAACACCATTGCGCAACTCTTTGACCATAAGCCCGAACTGGTTGCCAAACTCGTTATCTTAGAAGACGCAATGGGTTGCGTGGCTGGATTTGAGCACGCCGCCGACCAAATTTATGAAACTGCCAAAATCCGTGGCGCACAATTCGCCGACACTGGTTTAACTATCTGATATTATGTGGCCTTTTGAACTTACCGACCGCCGTATCTACCGCCGTATGGGTTACGAACTCGACCAGAAGGAGTATTACCTACGGTATTTGAGCGAGATACAGAATTGGAGCCAGCATATACTTAATACAAAGCATTTTATAGTCAACTCTGCCAAAAAATGCGCCGCCCATCATACTGCGGTGGTTCTTGGCAGCGGTTGGTGTATCGACGTGCCTGTGATGGAACTCAGCCGTATGTTCGAGCACGTCTTTTTTGTTGACCTTCTGCATCCGCCTAAGGTGGTGGCCAAGTTCAAAGAGTTTGAAAATGTGGAGTTTGTAACCGAGGACATTACCAAGATTGTGGCGGAGACCTACAACTGCGTAAACCGTTACAAAAATTTTTCGGTGGATATGCTTAGTTCGTCAACCAATTACAGCACAGCCGATTATAGCGACCTTTTGGTCAACTTCGACTTTGTGGTGTCGGTTAACACGCTCGCATTTTTAGACGACCTTATTCTCGATTTCCTTATGCAGAAGGAACTTATCGACGAACTTTCGTCAAAAACTCTCAGCCGATTTATTCAGACCTATCACCTCGGAATGTTGCCAAAAGGCAAGTCGTGCGTGATAACTCCCGTTAAAATCAAGAGTTTCAATGCCGAAGGCCTCGAAATGTTCGACCGTCCTATGCTCTTTTTCGATACCGAAGATATCGAAGGCAGCAAGGAGTGGGTGTGGAATTACAGCAGCAGCCATATCTCAACCGGCAGGCGAGAGTACACTGTGAAGGCGTGGAGTATTTAGTAGTCTAACTCCGCCACGGTGATTCCCGCTCCGCCAAGTTCTATCTTTTCGTCGTGACAGCGGCTTACAATGTCTTGTGTGGCAAGGTAGTCGCGGATAAGGCTGCGGAGTGCGCCTGTGCCAGTGCCGTGGAGTATGCGGATTTCGTGCTTGCCGGTGGCGAGGGCGTCGTCGAGATGTTTGGCCACTTTCTCCAAAGCTTCGTCGCCACGCAGACCGCGGACGTCCAATCCGAACAGGAATCCGCCCGACTTTTTCTCGCTTTCGATGTTGACACGTATTTGCGGCACAGCCTTTTTCTCCTCCTTTTTCTTGGCGGCAGGTTTAAGGCGTGAAATTTTCACAAAAGTCTGCATGTGACCCATCTGCACGAGTGCGGTGCTGTCTTTGATTTCCATAATCTCAAACACTTGTTCGCCGTCGTCGAGATGCACCCTGTCGCCGGGTTTCAGCACCACGGGAGCGGGTTTGGGAGCGGCAGCCTCTTTCTCGGCTTTCTCCTGACGTTTCTTAGCACGGCGTTCGGCACGTTCCTGTTGCTTTTGGCGCAGACGTTCTATTTTGTCGTCGAGAGCTTGTTGCTCCTCTTCCAACTGCGTGTTGATCTGTTCTTTGGCTTGCTCAAAGTCGCGGCGTATCTCTCGGGTTTTGAGTTTTTCTGCCTCGGCACGCTTGATGTCGTGTATAGTGTTTTCTATCAGCTTGTTGGCGTTTTTGAGAATCTCGTCGGCTTGCAGTTTGGCTGCTTTGAGTATGTTTTTGCGCTCGTTGAGGGTGAACTCGGTCTGTTCGGTGTACTGCTGCTGCTGGCGAGCAAGGTTTTTCTCACGGTTCTCGGCATTTTCGAGAGTGATTTTCAAACGGCGGCGGTCTTCTTCAAGTTCTTGGATGCGGCGTTCGTAGTCGATATGGTCGCGACCGGCTATCTGTTCCGCCTTTTGGAGAATCTCGCGGCTGAGTCCCATCTTCTTGGCCATCTCAAATGCAAACGAGTTGCCTGTCTTGCCTGTTTCCATCTGAAAGAGCGGTTTCATACAGGTGTTGTCGTAGAGCATTGCGCCGTTTACAATGCCCTCGGTGTCGGTGGCAAAGTTTTTAAGATTGGTGTAATGCGTTGTGATTACGCCCTTTACGTGGCGTTGGTTGAGCTTTTCCAAAACAGCTTCGGCTATCGCTCCGCCAAGGATAGGCTCGGTGCCTGTTCCAAATTCGTCGATGAATATCAGCGAGTTGCGTCCTGCACGGTCGATAAAGGTCTTCATATTTTTAAGGTGTCCGCTGTATGTGCTCAGGTCGTTTTCAATTGACTGTTCGTCGCCAATGTCGATAAAAATGTCGTTGAAGATACCCATAGTGCTGTTGGGACTTATCGGCGTAAGCAGTCCGCATTGGTGCATATACTGTATCAGAGCGGTGGTTTTGAGGCAGACCGATTTGCCGCCAGCGTTCGGACCAGAAATCATAATAATTCTCTGGCGCTCATTGAGTTCGATATTCAGCGGAACAACCTTTCTTCCCTCGGCTTTGAGAGTTTTTTCCAATATCGGATGACGTGCCACACGCATATCAATCAGCGGTTTGTCGCTAAGAATCGGCAGGTCGGCGTTGGTGTCGATAGCCATCTTGGCCTTGGCACGTGCAAGGTCGAGACTTCCGAGCACCGCGCTCGCATTCAGCAGGTCGGGAATGTGCGGACGTATCTTGTCGGATACTGAAGTGAGTATCTTTATGATTTCTCGCTTTTCGGCAAATTCAAGTTCGCGCACGGCGTTGTTGAGTTCCACGCTTTCGATGGGCTCAATAAACGAGGTCTTTCCTGAGGCGGATTCGTCGGCAACGATTCCTGAAATTTTGCGCTTGCTGCCGCTCTTGACCGGTATCAGCAGTTTGCCGTCGCGTATGTTGATTTCGGCGTCGGCCTCTGTCCATCCCTGCGCCTTGGCGTTGCGCAGCAGACGGTTTACCACGTTTGAAATCGACGCCGCCTTCACCTTTATCTCGTTGCGGATGTGGCGCAGTTCGGGCGAGGCGTTGTCGCTGATTTCGCCTGTCTCGGTCATTATGGCGTTGATGGCCTGTGTAATCTCCTGATTTACAAATATATCCTGGCACTGTGCGCGCAGATACGGGTACTGGCTCTCCTCCGTATGGCGGAAAAACTGAATAATACCACGGAGTGTGTCGGTACAACGCTTTAAATCAAACAGTTCCTGCGCTGTCAGGTATGTGTTTTCGATAGTGATTTTTTTCAGACCGGCGCGAAGGTCGTAATAGTTGGTCTGCGGAAACTCCTTGGCAAGCATAATGATGTTTTTGAACTCAAATGCTTGGTTAAGGCTTGTGGCTATGGAGTCGAAATTGCTCGAAAACTCCATCTCGTCCACCAGATTGCGTCCTAAATCACAAATACACAGATTTTTGAGGGTTTCGCGTATTTTGTAGAATCCTGTCTTGGATTCAAAGTTTTTCGGATAGATCATTTCTCTTGTTCGGTTTGCGTGCTCTGACCGTCGTCGTCAGGTCTTTGAGGTTTCTCCTCGTTGTCTGCCTTGTTTTTAGCGGTAGCTTCTTTTGCCTTCTTGTCGGTTTTCGGCTTGGGCGGCTCGTGGTAAACGAGTGTTTTCTGAGTGCCTATAAAGCATCTGCCCCGCGATTCTGATACGTCTTCCACATCCAGATAGTGGTTTACTATCAGCGAGTATCTTTCGGCAAGCTCTTTGGGCAGCTTGTTTTGTTTCAGTTCATTTTTGTATTTGTTGATGCGGCTGAGTTCCTCGTAACGCTCATATTTTATGAGAAACTTGCGCGATTCGAGCAGCAGACCCGCAATCTCTCTGTCGTTTCTGTATTTGTCCACAATCCTGGCCACGAGCATAATTATCACAGCGATGATGACAATCGCCACTATCACTCCTATAGCGCCGCCAAATCCTTTGAAAAATCCTGTAAGTATGTTTTCCATAGTCAAAAAATTATATCTATATATATAAAGGTGTGTTTCCTGTTGCAAAACGGAAACAGGCGGTCCTATGTTGCGGCGCAATATTGTTTTTGCGTTATGCTTCGGCGTGCTTTTTTAAAAATTCCTTAAGATACTTCGCGCTGTATCTGAGCGAGAGTTCCTTAGGCATCTCGTTGCGTTTCAGTTTTTCGAGAAAGCGGTCGATTTCTATGATCTCGTCAAATTTTTCGAGAGTTATCAGCACCGTGCGGTATTGGAGTATCAGTTTGGGCATCTTGCGCATAGCCCGGTGCCTCTTGATAAAGAGCTTGATGACATACCAGCCTGCCATACACACGCCCAATGCGACCAATACGCCGAGCGTGCCGCCAAATCCGGTTAAAAAACCGGCGGATAATTCATTCATAATTTCAGTTTTTCCTTTTAATAATGTGTCTTGATGTTTGAGTGTGGCAAAGATATAAAAAATTTTTTTATCATATGTCAAAAAAATCACCAATAATAAATAATTGTTAAATCTTAGATAATTTTTGTTATAGCTCTATAATTATAACGCTGATTATTAGTCTGTTAATAAGGTAGCCGATAAAATTCCTCCTAAAAATAAAAATAATTCGGCGAAAAAGGTTGTTTGAATATGAAAAAAATGTACCTTTGCGCTCTGAAATATATTAAATTTAAAGATAAGAATATGCCTACAATTCAACAGTTAGTAAGAAAAGGAAGAAAGGCCATTACTTCAAAAAGTAAGTCTCCGGCATTAGATTCTTGTCCTCAGCGCAGGGGCGTATGCACTCGTGTTTACACCACGACCCCCAAGAAACCTAACTCGGCAATGCGCAAAGTTGCCCGTGTAAGGCTCACCAACCAGAAAGAGGTGAACGCATACATTCCCGGTGAAGGACACAATCTTCAGGAGCACTCTATCGTAATGGTAAGAGGCGGTCGTGTAAAAGACCTCCCCGGTGTACGCTACCACATCATCCGTGGAACACTCGATACAGCAGGTGTAGCAAACCGTGGACAGCAAAGGTCTAAATACGGCGCAAAACGTCCTAAGAAAAAGTAATTCAACAATCGGAGTAAAGCAATGAGAAAATCAACACCCAAAAAAAGACAGATTCTTGCCGATCCCGTGTACGGCGACGTACTCGTTACTCGTTTTGTAAACGATATGATGGTTGACGGTAAGAAGAGTATCGCTTTCAAGATTTTTTACAAAGCGATGGAACTCGTCGGCGAAAAAACCAAAGAAACCGGCAAGACTCCCACCGAAGTTTGGAAAAAAGCGATGGAAAACATCACTCCCGATGTAGAAGTTAAGAGCCGCAGAGTAGGCGGTGCCACATTCCAGGTACCTACCGAAATCCGTCCCGACCGTAAAGAATCTATCGGTATCAAAAACCTGATTCTCTACGCACGTCAGCGCTCAGGACACTCTATGGCTGAAAAACTTGCAGCAGAGATTGTTGCAGCCTACAACGAAGAGGGTGGCGCTTTCAAGAAGAAAGAGGATACACACCGTATGGCAGAAGCCAACAAGGCTTTCGCATTTTTCAGATTCTAACGCATTTAAACTATCAGAGGCACGTCTAAAATGAACAACGAACTAGTAAATACAAGAAACATCGGAATTATGGCCCATATCGACGCCGGTAAGACAACTACTACCGAGCGCATATTGTTCTATGCCGGTGTTACCCACAAGATGGGCGAAGTTCACGACGGCGCTGCCACTATGGATTGGATGTCGCAGGAGAAGGAGAGAGGCATCACTATCACCTCCGCCGCTATTACCGCACATTGGAACTACAACGGTATCAACCACACTATCAACATTATAGATACTCCCGGTCACGTAGACTTTACCGTAGAGGTAGAACGCTCGCTCCGAGTGCTCGATGGTGCTGTGGCTGTGTTCTGCGGTGTGGGCGGTGTAGAGCCTCAGTCAGAAACCGTATGGCACCAGGCCGACAGGTACAACGTTCCGAGAATCGCCTTCGTCAACAAAATGGACCGTATAGGCGCAGACTTCTACTCGGTAGTTTCCGAAATCGAAGAAAAACTCGGCGCAAACCCTGTTCCCGTGCAGATTCCCATCGGCAGCGAAGACAAGTTCACCGGTATCGTCGACCTCATTGAGATGTCGGCATACGTATGGAACAGCGACGAACTCGGCACAACCTTCACAAAGACCGAAATTCCCGCCGACCTTGCCGAAACAGCCGCAGAATGGCGCGAGAAAATGCTCGAGACCATAGCCGAATACGACAACTCCCTCCTCGAGAAGTATCTTGAAGACAGCGCGTCGATTACCGACCAGGAAATCAAAACCGCTGTACGCAACGCAACAGTGTCGCTAAAAATCGTACCCGTGCTCTGCGGCTCATCGCTCAGAAACAAAGGAGTACAGAAGCTTCTCGACGCTATTGCCGCTTATTTGCCAAGCCCTATAGACATAGGCGCAATCAAGGGAACCGACCCTGACAATTCCGACAAGGAACTCACACGCAATCCCGACAACAAGGAGCCATTCTCGGCCCTCGCTTTCAAGATCGCAGTAGACCCCTTCGTTGGACGCCTCGTCTACATCAGAGTTTACTCGGGAACATTCAAAGCCGGCGACACCTTATATAATGTACGCACCGGCAAACGCGAAAGAATATCGAACCTCTACCGTATGTACGCCAACAAGCAGACAGCCATCGAAAGCGTAGAAGCAGGCGACATCTGCGGCGCGGTAGGATTCAAGGACATCCGCACAGGCGACTCGCTAGCCGACCAGAAACATCCCATCGTGTTTGAATCAATCGAGTTCCCCGACCCCGTGATCGGAGTGGCAATAGAGCCCAAAACCCAAGCAGACCTTGACAAATTGGATCTCGCGCTCACAAAGCTCGCCGAAGAAGACCCCACATTCAAAGTGAACGTCGACAGCGAGACAGGACAGACAATCATCAGCGGAATGGGCGAGCTTCACCTCGACATCCTCGTAGACCGTCTCAAACGTGAGTACAAAATCGAGATCACCCAGGGACAGCCCCAGGTAACCTACAAGGAGAAAATCCTCTCTACGGTAGAGCACCACGAAGTGTTCAAGAAGCAGACCGGCGGAAAAGGCAAGTTTGCCGACATCATCGTAAGGATATCACCCTCCGAAGAAGGCGAGACAGGACTCAAGTTCATCAACAGCATCAAAGGCGGCGTAATCCCCAAAGAGTACATCCCCGCCATCCAGAAAGGATTCGAAGAGGCAATGAACAACGGACCCCTGGCCAATTTCAAACTGCAAAGTCTTACCGTCGAACTTATCGACGGCGCATACCACAGCGTGGACTCAGACGCTGTGTCGTTCGAAATCGCAGCCAAGCAAGCATTCAAGGCAGCAGCCGAACAGGCAAAAGCGAAACTGCTAGAACCGGTAATGGAGTTGACAGTAGACACACCCGAAGAATACATGGGTGACGTAATCGCCGACATCAACAAGCGCCGCGGA
Source organism: Bacteroidales bacterium (assembly GCA_017645985.1). Classification (GTDB taxonomy): domain Bacteria; phylum Bacteroidota; class Bacteroidia; order Bacteroidales; family UBA3824; genus UBA3824. The sequence continues at coordinate 28,801 of JAGCNK010000034.1, forward strand.
CAAGTAGTAAGCACTGATTCAAAAGCAAAAATGAAAATTATCAAATCCTTAGTGCCATTGGCCGAGACATTCGGATACGTGACCGTTTTGCGCACGCTCACATCCGGCAGGGCAATATCGTCGATGCAGTTCCACAATTACGACGAAGTACCCGCCAACATCGCCCAAGACATTATCGACAAGGTAAAAGGTAAAATTACATTTATTGATCAATTATAATTAAAGCATTATGAGTCAAAAGATTCGTATCAAATTAAAATCTTACGATCATAATTTGGTTGACAACTCGGCTGAAAAAATCGTAAAGACCGTGAAAAGCACCGGCGCGGTAGTAAGCGGCCCTATTCCGCTTCCCACCCACAAGAGAATCTTTACGGTAAACCGCTCTACATTCGTTAACAAGAAATCGAGAGAGCAGTTTCAGCTTTCGTCGTTCAAAAGACTGATCGACATCTACAGCTCCACCCCCAAGACCATCGACGCGCTTATGAAGCTCGAACTTCCCAGCGGCGTGGCAGTAGAAATCAAGGTTTGATAATTTGAAATAAGAAACAAAACATTAACATTTACCAATACCGGCAGAGCCCGGCAAGTAAACAAAAACATTAACACAATGTCAGGAATTATAGGAAAGAAAGTCGGAATGACCTCAGTATTTACCGAAGACGGAACAAACGTACCGGTAACAGTGATAGAAGCAGGTCCCTGCGTAGTATCGCAGATCAAAACCGTTGAGACAGACGGCTACAACGCTATCCAGTTGGCATTCGACGACAAGAAAGAAAAGAGCTCTACAAAACCCGAGATAGAGCGCTTCAAGAAAATCGGCACTACTCCGAAACGCAAAATCGCCGAATTCAAAAACATCGAGCAAGAAGTAAAGCTCGGCGACGTAATAACTGTTGAATCGTTAGCAGACGACACACTAATCAATGTAACCGGTATTTCCAAAGGTAAAGGATACCAGGGCGTAGTAAAACGCCACCACTTCGGCGGCGTAGGCGGTACAACCCACGGCCAGCACAACAGGCTCCGTGCCCCCGGTTCTCTCGGCGCATCATCGTTCCCCTCTAAAGTGTTCAAGGGAATGCGCATGGCAGGACGCACAGGTAACGACACCGTAAAGGTTCGCAACCTCAAAATCGTTAAAATCATCGCCGAACACAACCTCGTATTGGTTAAGGGAGCTGTTCCCGGACCCAAAGGATCATACTTAAAATTGGAAAACTAATGGAAATATCAGTATTTAACATCGAAGGAAAGGACACCGGCAAGAAAGTACAGCTCGACGACTCAATCTTCGCCGTTGAACCCAAAGACCACGCCATGTATCTCGACGTAAAGAGAATCTTGGCCGACAGAAGACAGGGCACAGCCAAAGCCAAAGAAAGAAGCGAAATGTCGGGATCTACCCGCAAGCTCAAGAAACAGAAAGGCACCGGCGGCGCACGCTCGGGTGATATCAACTCGCCCGTAATGGTAGGCGGAGCACGCTGCTTCGGCCCCCGTCCGCGCGACTACTCCTTCAAGCTCAACAAGAAGCTGATCGCCCTCGCGCGCAAATCTGCCCTCACCTACAAAGCAAAAGACGCACAAATCATAGTATTGGAAGACTTCACTTTCGACACCCCCAAGACCAAGCAATTCGTTGATTTGAAAAATAAATTGAATATCAGCGATAAAAAATCGCTTTTGGTTTTGCAGAATGAAAATAAGAATATATATTTGTCGTCGAGAAATTTAGACAGGTCAGAAGTAACAACTGCCAATAAATTAAATACTTACGATATACTCAACGCACAGTCGTTGGTGTTGACCGAAGGCGCAGTTGAAGTTTTGAACACGATTTTCAACAAATAAGACACGAAAAAAAAATGGAAATCATCGAAAAACCACTAACAACCGAGAAATTTACGGCTCTTGCAAGCAAGACTGTACGTACCGGTAAAAAGGGTAACAAGCAAGGCAGACCCGACACCAGGGGCACCCGCACCATCAGCAAGTTCGCCTTCATCGTTAACCCCAACGCCAACAAAATACAGATCAAGCAAGCCGTAGAAAGCCTGTACAATGTAACTGTAGTGGCAGTAAACACAATGAAGTATGCCGGCAAGGTGAAAGTACGCAACACCAAGTCGGGCGTTTTGGTAGGCAAGACCAAGACCTACAAGAAAGCCGTAGTAACATTGAAAGACGGCGAGACCATCAATTTTTATAGCAACGTTTAAACAAAATGGCAGTAAGACAATTTAAACCGACAACTCCGGGACAAAGAGGAAAAGTACTAAGTACATTCGAAGAGATTACCGCAAGCAAACCCGAAAAGTCTCTGACATACGGATACGGAAAATCGGGCGGACGCAACCACACCGGTAAGATGACTGTTCGCTACATAGGCGGAGGACACAAGCAGAAATACAGAATCATCGACTTTCTGCGCAACAAAGAAGGTGTTCCTGGAACAGTTAAGACTATTGAATACGACCCCAACCGTACGGCTCGTATTGCACTCGTTTATTATGCCGACGGCGAGAAGAGATACATCGTCGCCCCCAACGGTATCCAGGTAGGACAGAAAATCGTAGCAGGCAAAGGCGCAGCTCCTGAGATAGGAAACGCCCTCTACCTCTCGGAAGTTCCCCTAGGAACCATCATCCACAACATCGAATTACACCCCGGCGAAGGCGGTGTATTGGCAAGAAGCGCAGGTTCGTATGCCCAGCTTACTGCAAGAGACGGCAAATATGCAATAGTTAAACTTCCTTCTGGCGAAACAAGAATGATACTTGTAACA